>RGTL01000083.1 GCA_010025385.1 Gammaproteobacteria bacterium
GGCGCTCAGGGATGTCATACAGCATCAAATTTTTACGGAGCTTCCAGTAGGCATCCAAAGGATCGTCACAATCCGTTCCTACGGCAGACAAGCGACCGGCGTACACCGAGTACATCAGTCCATCCGTCATCCATTTATCAGCATAGGGCGATTGCTCAATGCCGCGCCTAAAAATACTCACGGTTGACGATGCCCCAGCGTGCGTACCGCGGTACACCATATGAATCAGCTCTTTACTATCCATAACGTTCTGTTTTTGTCCTAAAGATCAGTGTTAGAAATTTCGGTGCGAAGAGGCGACGACTGTATACTGCCGCGGTGAAAGCCAATCGACTCACTCAGAATCCGATTATCCATGCCGGGCTTGACGAGCGAATCGGCACCAACATCAACGGACCCAGCCTCATCCGGGTCCCGTCGTGGTTTAAGCAGCCCCTCGGTCGATACTACCTTTATTTTGCACATCACAAAGGCCGCTTCATCCGATTGGCTTATGCCGATGACGTGAACGGGCCCTGGCATATTCATCAACCGGGCGTGCTGGACGTGTCTGAATCGCTCTTCCCGGCGGAGGATCCGCCAGAGCCGCCCGTCGAACAACGACCCAGTTGGGCAACGACTCTGCCCGGGGGTTATCTGTATGCTCATGTCGCCTCGCCCGATGTGCACATCGACGAATCGAAGCAGGTGATCCGCATGTACTACCACGGGCTGCTGGAGAATGGTGATCAACAGACAAGAATTGCCCACTCCGAAGACGGCCTTCGATTCACGCCGCGAGAACCCTTGCTGGGCCCGCCCTACTTTCGCGCCTTCGAGTATGACGGCTGGATCTACGCCATCAGTTGGCAGGGGCGGTTTCTGCGCTCACGCTGTTGGGAAGGTCCCTTCGAGGTCCAAAGCGACCCCGGTCCAGCCATGCAGCTGTTTGGATCAAAGAGCACGCTGGAACTTCGTCATCCTGCCGTCGTTCTTAGGGCGGACAAATTACATCTTTTCTTTAGCTGCTTAGGTGATCGGCCAGAGCGGATCTACTACGCCCAAGCCGTGATTGGCCCTGATTGGAATGCGTGGCAATTCTCAACGCCAATGGTCCTGCTCTCACCCGAGAAAGAATGGGAGGGTGCTCAACTCCCGGTCGCGACATCAATCGTTGGCGCCGCGGATGGACCCCTGCACCAGCTTCGCGACCCCGGCATTTTTATCGACGACAATGAGGCCTATCTTCTGTACAGCGGGGCGGGCGAATCCAACATTGGTATCGCTCGCCTGGAAGGCCTCTAGCCCGTCACTTTCGTTAAGGTTTCCTCGAAGAGGGTTACCGTTCGATCGATGTTCTTCAGCTTATCGAGACCAAACAATCCGATGCGAAAGGTCTTGAAATCCGGTCCCTCGTCACACTGCAAAGGCACCCCGGCTGCGATCTGCATGCCCTGCTCCATAAATTTCTTGCCGGTCTGCATATCGTTATCGCTGGTATAGCTGACGACCACACTCGGCGCCTGAAATCCTGGCGCAGCCAAACTCTTAAAGCCGTGCCGCTCCAACAGTGCACGCATTTTTGAGCCCAACTCTTCCTGGGCCGCTTTGACCTCAGGAAAACCCATCGTCTCGGTCTCGCGCATGACTTCAACGAAATCCCGAAGGCTGTCGGTTGGCATGGTCGCGTGATAGGCATGCCCGCCGTTCTCATACGCGGCCATAATCTCGCGCCACTTTTTAAGATCGCAGGCGAAACTGCTGCTGGTCGTCTCATGGAGGCGCTCGCTGGCAAGCGGACTCAGCATCACAAGTCCGGCGCACGGCGATCCGCTCCAGCCTTTCTGGGGCGCGCTGATCAGCACATCAACACCGCAGGCTTCCATGTCGACCCACAGCGTTCCCGACGCAATGCAATCAAGGACCATCATGCCGCCATGAGCGTGCACAGCGTCTGCCAGGGCTCGGATGTAATCATCTGAGAGCATCATGCCGGCAGAGGTCTCAACATGAGGCGCAAAGACAAGATCGGGTTTTTCCTCACGGATTGCGGCAGTCACTTCCTCTATCGGTGCCGGCGCGTATGCCGGCTGCGAACCGGCCTCGATCGGTCGGGCCTTGATCACGGAATGACTCGACGGGATATTCCCCGCGTCAAAGATCTGCGTCCACCGGAAACTAAACCAGCCGTTCCGAACGACCAGACATTTTTTTCCTGTTGCGAACTGGCGCGCGGCTGCCTCCATACCAAAGGTGCCGCTGCCCGGGACGACGATCGCCGCGTCGGCGTTATATGCTTTTTTCAGTAGCGAGGCGATGTCCTTCATCACACCCTGAAAGGACTGTGACATGTGGTTCAGCGCTCTATCGGTATAGACAACCGAATATTCCAGCAGACCTTCAGGGTCTACATCGGCTCTTAATCCAGGCATGTTCTCTCCATCGCTGCAAACACAGAAAGCGCGTACAAGCGGGTATAAAGACGGCGGCTAATAATCTCACGCCGCTACGAGGTCATACAAACGTTTTCTTGATGTTTTCAATCATTTAAAAATTTTTGGTAGCCATTAATTTGATACGCGCGAGGAATGCCGCTTTAACGACGTGAAAAATCTGAAGAAAATGACGGCTCCAAAAAACCCGCGGAATAATGTCCTAAGAGCTTAGCGGCTCGGTCGACACTAACGCTGTGCCCCGAGTGATCGGTTGAAATCCCTAAAAATATCTATTTTTATAGTGTTTTACAAAATTTCTCACCAATGCGTAAAATTGTTGACGTTAACGTCATGTCGGGCCAAGGGAGTCCACACTCTGAGGGGAGTGACCCATCGACCGGCTGATCCGTCCGTCACCTGAGGAAGAAGTCGTCATGAATCAGATTGCACAACCGTGGCTGTCCCATTACCCGACAGGGGTTCAGTGGAATGCCGACATTAAACGCCAGCCTCTTTACGAGACACTTAAGCAGACTGCGCATGATCGCAAAGACCATGTCGCCATCGACTTCCTTGATTTTTGTCTGACCTACGGGGAACTGCTTCAGCAGGTTGACCAATTTGCAAAGGGTCTACAAACGCTTGGCGTGACGAAGGGCACCAAGGTTGGACTCTGCCTACCGAACACTCCGTATTCTGTGATTTGCTACTACGGCATCCTTCGTGCGGGCGGCACCGTCGTGAATTACAACCCGCTCTATGTCGAGCGCGAGCTGGCCTTTCAGATTGAAGACAGCGAAACCGAGATCATGGTCACGATGGATCTTAACGTGCTCTATCCCAAAGTCGAGGCAATGCTCAGTCAGACAAAGACGCTGAAAAAGATCGTCGTCTGCCCGATGGCCGCGATTCTTCCGAAAGTCAAAAGTATCCTGTTTCGACTGCTGAAGAGAAAGGATCTGGCCAGGATCACCTCTGGGCCAGAGATCGTCCACTTTGCTGACCTCATGAGTAACGCGGGCGACCCGGCTCCTGTGGCTATCGATCTTGATAACGATATCGCGGTCCTCCAATACACCGGTGGCACGACCGGCCGACCGAAAGGCGCGATGCTGAGCCAGGGCAATCTCTCTGCAAACGTTTCGCAGATGCTTCATTGGTATGTAGATCTTGAGCCGGGCAACGAAAAAGTGCTCGGTATCCTTCCATTCTTTCACGTGTTTGCCATGACCGCCGTGATGAATTTTGCGGTCGCAAGCGGCGCCCAGATGATTCTTCTGCCACGCTATGAACTTGGGCAGACACTGAAAACGATCACAAGCAAAAAGCCTACGATTTTCCCGGCGGTGCCAACAATCTATGCGGCAATCAATCAATCGCCGGACTTATCGAAATTTGATCTTTCGACTATTCGGTTTTGCATTTCCGGGGGTGCGCCCCTTCCCCTCGAGGTCAAAGACACCTTCGAGCGCCTGACGGGGTGTCGCCTCGTGGAAGGTTATGGCCTCAGCGAAACCGCTCCTGTTGCGACCTGCAACGCAATGAATGATGTCAACAAGCCGGGCTCAATTGGCCAGGTGATGCCTCAGACTGAGATTTCGATCCATGATCTAGAAGCGCCTCACGATGCGCTCGGCATTGGTGAACGTGGCGAGGTATGGATTAAGGGCCCGCAAGTCATGAGCGGCTACCTGAATCGACCCGAAGAAAATGCCAATAGTCTGCGTGACGGCTGGTTTCGTACTGGGGATGTCGGCTACATGGATGATGACGGCCACTTCTTTCTCGTGGATCGCGTTAAGGATCTCATCCTCTGCAGCGGGTACAACGTCTACCCGCGCATGGTGGAAGAAGCCATTTATCTGCATCCCGGCGTTGCCGAAGTCACAGTGATTGGAATACCCGATGCGTACCGCGGCGAGAGTCCAAAAGCGTTCGTCAAGCTAAAAGAAGGCGAGACGTTGTCCGAGGACGATCTGAAGGGCTTCCTTGAAGACAAGCTCTCTAAGATTGAGATGCCCTCCGAAATTGAGTTCCGCTCCGAACTGCCCAAAACCATTATCGGCAAGCTCTCCAAAAAAGAGTTGGTGGCGGAGGAGACTGAAAAACGCGGAGGCAATGCTGCGTGATGCCCAATCCCAACCCGGAGATGCTCACGGTCACCGAGCTTGCTCGCGAAACCGGCATAACGGCGAGAGCCATCCGGTTCTACGAAAGCAAAGGTCTTCTCAAACCTAAGCGCGCCGGCACCACGCGGGTGTACACCCATCGTGAGCGTGGTCGCCTGCAGTTAATCCTGCGCGGCAAACGTCTGGGCTTCACACTGACGGATATCGGTGAATATCTCGATCTTTACGACGCTGACCCCACACAGCAAGACCAGATCGCACTGCTTCTCGAGAAGGTGAATGTGCGGATTCAAGAACTTGAAGCCCAAAAAACCGACCTTGAGGTCTCGCTCAAAGAGCTCAGCAATGTTCGGGATCAAGCTCGAATGGCTCTTGCCACCAAACCCAAACGCGCGGTCGGCTGATACGGCTACCTCGCGATCTCGCATTACATTTATTTCTTACGGAGCAACACTTATGAAAGACATTGTCATCGCCGGCTACGCCCGCTCGCCGTTTCACTTCGCGCACAAGGGCGCCCTCACCAAAGTCCGGCCCGATGACCTGGCCGCGCATGTCGTGCGCGGGCTCGTCCAGCGAACGGGGATCGATCCTGAGCAAATCGAAGACCTTATCGTGGGATGTGCTTTTCCCGAGGGGGAGCAGGGATTCAATGTGGCTCGGCTCGTCGGGCTGATGGCCGGACTACCGATATCCGTGGCCGGTGCGACGATCAACCGATTCTGCGGGTCCTCTATGCAGGCCATCCACATGGCGGCAGGCTCGATCCAGATGGGAGCGGGCGATGCCTTTATCTGCGCGGGTGTGGAATCGATGAGCCGAGTACCCATGTCGGGTTTCAATCCGATGCCAAACCCTGCTCTTTGTGAAAGCATGCCGGCCGCGTACATGTCGATGGGGGAAACGGCCGAAAATGTTGGTCGCGAATACAGTATCAGCCGGGAGGAGCAAGAAGTATTTGCAGTCAATAGCCAGCAAAAAGCCGGGGCCGCCCAGTCTGAGGGTCGCCTTGCTGAGGAGATCATCCCGATCGAGGTCAGCGGCCAAGTCATTGATCAGGATGGATGTCTTCGCCCTACGACTGACCTTGAAGGTCTCGCCGGACTGAAGCTCGCCTTTGATCAAAATGGAACCGTAACCGCCGGTACTTCATCCCCTCTTACCGACGGCGCAGCAGCAACACTCGTCTGCTCAGCAGAATTCGCTGCACAAAACGGGCTCACTCCGCTTGCTCGCGTAGCCAGCATTGCGGTCTCGGGGTGCAAGCCAGAGACGATGGGCCTCGGTCCCATATTTTCGTCGCGCAAAGCGCTCGCTCGTGCCGGCATCAGCGCGTCCGATTTGGATGTGATTGAGATCAATGAGGCTTTTGCGACCCAGTCGATCGCCAGCATTCGAGACCTCGAGCTGGATCCGGGCAAGGTCAATATTGATGGTGGGGCTATCGCCATTGGCCATCCGTTAGGGGCGACAGGCGCCCGCATCACGGGCAAGGCCGCTCAACTTCTCAGCCGAGTCGGCGGTCGTTACGCCCTATCCACACAATGCATTGGTGGCGGCCAAGGTATTGCCACTGTGCTCGAGGCCGCCTAGATGTCGTCCATAAAAAAAGTAGCAGTGATTGGCTCGGGCGTTATGGGCTCAGGCATTGCGGCGCAGGTTGCAAACGCGGGTATTCCAGTGATCCTGCTGGATATCGTCGGGAGTGATAGTGATCGAAGCGCTGTCGCAACGGCTGCGGTCCAGCGGATGCTAAAAACCAGTCCTGCACCGCTGATGCATCCGCGCAACGCAAAGAGAATTCAGCCCGGAAACATCGATGATCATCTGGAATGGGTTAGCGATTGTGATCTGATTATCGAGGTGGTTCTCGAAAATCTCGATATCAAGCAAGCGCTCTATGAAAAACTTGAGGCCCACCGCAAACCCGGAAGCATTGTCACCTCAAACACGTCAACAATCCCCCTGCAGCACTTAATTCAGGGGCGGTCCGAGGACTTCCAAAAGCATTTTGCCGTAACCCACTTTTTCAATCCGCCCCGATACATGCGCCTGCTGGAGCTCGTCGGTGGGCCGGACACGGATCAGGAAACGATTGCAACCCTTCGCGACTTCGGCGACCGCGCTCTGGGTAAAGCCGTCGTTGATTGCAAAGATACGCCCGGATTTATTGCCAACCGAATCGGCATCCTGTGGATGGGCGTCGCGGTTCGCTTCGCTTTTGAGGACGGCATCACGGTGGAAGAGGCCGATGCCGTGATGGGTAAACCGGTAGGCATTCCAAAGACGGGAATTTTTGGCCTGCTTGACCTCGTGGGCATTGATCTACAACCGCACGTTGAGCAATCCATGCTTTCGCTTCTGCCAGCGAACGATATGTACCGCGAGGTTCACCGGCCGAGCCCCTTCATCGAAAAAATGATTGCCGATGGACTCACCGGACGAAAAGGCAAAGGCGGCTTTTATCGGCTGAACCGGTCTGGAGGACAAAAAACGAAAGAATCGCTCGATCTTAAAACGGGTGAGTATCGTGCAGTCGAGAAAGCAACGCTCGAAAGTGTCGCTGCCGCTCGAGCAGGTCTTCGCGCACTTGTAGAGCACCCCGATAAAGGCGGGCGCTATGCATGGCGCGTGCTCGCTCATACGCTGAGCTATGCCGCATCGCTCATTCCTGAAATCGCGGACAACATCAGTGCAGTCGATGAGGCAATGAAAAATGGCTATGCGTGGAAATGGGGCCCATTTGAACTGATCGATAAGCTGGGCGCCAAGTGGTTTGCAGATAAGCTGGCCGCAGAGGGGTTAGCCGTGCCGGCTATCCTTGAGGCGGTCGGCGAGGGCAGTTTTTATCGAACCCACGAAGGACGGTTGCAACAGTTCTCAACCGACGGGGACTATCGCGACATCGTCCGCCCCGACGGGGTTCTTCTGCTCGCTGACATCAAGCGCGCGTCGACCCCTATCGCTTCAAACGGATCAGCCAGCCTGTGGGACATCGGAGACCAGGTCCTTTGTCTTGAGTTTCATGCCAAGATGAACGCGATCGATGAGGGCATCATGGCAATGGCGGCCAAGGCCCTGAAGATTATTCCTGAGCAAGGCTATCGCGCCCTCGTTATCCATAACGAGGCGGCGAACTTCTCTGTGGGTGCCAACGTAGGGATGGCGCTTTTTGCAGCCAATATTGCCGCGTGGCCAAAAATTACGGAATCCGTGAAACAGGGCCAGGAGGTCTATAAGAAGCTGAAGTTCGCGCCCTTCCCTGTGGTTGGCGCACCTTCCGGCATGGCGCTGGGTGGCGGTTGCGAAATTCTTTTGCACTGCGATGCCCTCGAAGCCCACGCCGAGACCTACATGGGCCTTGTGGAGGTCGGTGTTGGCCTCGTACCTGCGTGGGGT
>RGTL01000084.1 GCA_010025385.1 Gammaproteobacteria bacterium
TCGTTTTTCATAGGCGCTGTCGCCGTCAAAGCCCATTTGCTCTAAACGGGTCTCGAGAAGCTTAATATCGGTCAGGATGTCGCGAAGATCATTTGCTGGGCTATGCATTGGTGCTGAACTCGGATTCATAATGTGCGCCTTCTGAGGTGGGTCCTGAAGCGCACCCTAAGCCTAATTTTTGACAATAAGATGACACCGTGGTTACGAGTTTGACGGTCACGCCTGTCCTTCACAACTAGCAGCCGGGGGTTTTAGAGATCGCTGTTCTATATCGAACCCGGCATGAGGGGCATCTTTATGAGATCCGGGCAGCAGGCTCAACCCGCCGGCTTTATCGCGACGGCGTGTTGCACAGTCAGTTCAATCCGCGACGGATCGCTACGGGGAGCGTGTGGGACTTGCTCTGGCTCGGTATTTTTTTTCAACCCCAGCCCGAACCGAGGCGAGCACTCCTGTTAGGACTGGGTGCGGGTACAGCCGTGACTCAATTGCAGGCACTATTTCCGAAGATCGCCATCACGGCAGTTGAGATGGATCCGATTCATATTCAGCTTGCCACCCGGCATTTCGGAATCGACTCGAGCCGGGCCAATATCCACCAAGGGGATGCCCGCGAATTCATGAGCGAGTATCAAGGCCTGCCATTTGATTTCATTATTGATGATTTGTTTGCCGGAACCGCAGGCACGCCATCGCGGGCGGTCAGTTGCTCCAGCGAGTGGCTGAGTGTTCGTTCCCATCATCTTCGCTACCAGGTGCGTGAGTTGAAGTCCCGCTAGAATCCATCTATTCGTCCGTCCACCCCTTCAGGAACTTCGAGCAACGATGCGTGGTTTTGTTCCGCCCGATGACCAGACAGAAGTGTCGAGTGAGCAATGGGCAGTGGTGTACATGCCGGGCCGCAATCGCAAGCGCTATCCGGCTAATTGCGTGCGAATAGTTGATTCACAGGAGGAGGCGAAGGCGGCCGCCCGCCCGGCTCAGCGCCTGTTTCCGGCGAGGGTGCTGGGCCCGTCTAAGTCATCAGAGGGACAGGTGGTGTACTACCTGGTGGAATGGTTATCGACTTAAAGGCGGGTTTTTAATTCCGCGAGTGCATCAAGCGCACGTTGTCTACCGACCTCGGGGGCAACAACAGGATGAGGGTAGTCGACACCAAGACGTAAGCCCGCTTTAGCGAGGATATCGTCAGGCGCTGTCCAAGGGGCGTGGACGTACTTATCGGGCAGTGCGGCAATCTCCGGTACCCAGCGACGAACATATACCGCTTTGGCATCAAACTTCTGACCCTGCAACACCGGATTGAATACCCGAAAATAGGGAGCGGCGTCCGCGCCACATCCGGCGACCCATTGCCATCCCGCTGAGTTATTGGCCAGATCGGCATCGACCAGTGTGTCCCAGAACCAATCCTGACCTTCTTTCCAGTGGATCAGGAAATGCTTGACCAGAACGGATGCGGCCACCATGCGAACACGGTTATGCATCCAGCCGGTGTGCCAGAGTTGACGCATGCCCGCGTCGACAATCGGAAAGCCCGTCTGGCCTCGCTGCCAGATCCGAAGCGTTTTCGAGTCCTTGCGCCAGGGGAACTTCTCAAATTCGGGACGGAACGCTTTATCCGGCAGACGTGGGAAGTGAAAGAGCAGATGGGCGCTGAACTCACGCCAGCCGAGTTCCCGCTGAAACGACACGGCACCGGCACTAGATCGGGTTTTGCCCGTCGTGGCCGCGAAGGCTTGCGCCACGCTGACGTTGCCAAAGTGCAGGTACGGCGATAGGCGCGACGTGTCGTCCTGGGCCGGAAAGTTTCGACCTTCATCATAGCCGCTCGATCGCTTGGCAAAGGCCATCAAGGCGGCTTGGCCGCCGCGCTCGCCGGGCTGCCAGTGCTTGGAGAATCCGCCTGCCCAATCGGGCTTCGTGGGCAGCAGGCCCCATTGGGTCAGGGTCTCGCTGTCTGGGACGCTGGCAGCAAATCGTGCCGAGACCTTGCCGGTTGGCGCTCGCATTTTTTTAGAGTGGGCGAGACAGTTCTTCCAAAACGGAGTAAACACCTTAAAAGGTGTTCCGCTTTGACTGCGGATGTCTCGTGGATCAAAGAGCAGATGGCCGTCAAAACCCTCCGATCCGATCCCGGCCTTCTCAAGACGGGACTGCAGCGCTTTTTCGTCTTGTCGATCAAGTGGCTCTACCGCCCGGGTCCAATAAACTGCTGATGCACCTGTTTCCATGGCGATCTCGGTGAGCACCACAACGGGGTCACCGCTTCGCAGCAGGAGCTGCCCTCCGGCTTTTCTGATGTCGGCTCCGAGTTGATCAAGGCTGTGGTGGAGCCACCAGCGGCTCGCGCCTCCGGGTAGCCATTTGCGCCCGCTTTGGGTATTTCGGATGAAACAGGGAATGACTGTGCGACCTCCGCCCGCGGCGGCCGTGAGCGCCGGGTGATCGCTCAACCGAAGGTCGTGGCGCAGCCAGACAAGGATGGTTTGGCTCATGAGTCTGACGGGAGAGTCATCATGAAATGAGTCTAATGGCTTCAAGTAGGAGACGGATGAAATTTAAGGGTCCAATTTATTCACAGTCTCGATGAGAAAATTAAATATATGATCGATCTAAACCCGTTTATTCTCTCGGCACTGTTTTGCGCGGGCCTTGGCGTTATAGCGTGGATTGTCAGCGTCGTTCGCAGCGATGCGGGAATCGCCGACGTCTTCTGGCCCTGGTTCGCGGTTGGCAGTGCGCTTTGCTATTTACCGGCCGCTGCATCGCTCTCGGTGCTTTCTGGGGTTCTGTTGGGCGGGATAACGGTCTCCGCCTGTCGGCTGTCCCTGATGGTGCTGCGCCGCACCCGGCGCGCAGGTGAGGATCGCCGCTATACCGATATCCGAAAGAGTTGGGGTCGCGGCTTCGTGCTCAAGAGCCTGCCCGGTATTTTCCTATTGCAGGCCGCAATGGGCTTTATCCTGGCGATGCCTCTGGCTTTTGCGATCACTCGCTCGGGATCGCCAACGCCTTGGGATCTTTTATTTGGCCTGCTGTGGCTCATGGGATTCTTGATTCAGGTGAGCGCGGACCGACAGCTCGCCCGTTTTGCCTCGAATGACGATGGATCCGGCGTGCTTCAGGCCGGCGTCTGGCGCTACAGCCGACATCCGAATTATTTCGGCGAACTCTGCATGGCTTGGGCGATATTCGGTTTGGCGGCGCTTGGCGGGGGCGGCTGGACCGTAGTCGCGCCGCTGCTGATCACCTGGTCTATCCTGCGCTTCACGGGTGTGTCGCGAATGGAGGAGGGCATCTCCAGCCGACGCCCCGGCTATGCCGCTTATGCGCGTGTCACAAGCCCACTGATTCCCTGGCCGCCCCGAAAAACATAGACTCGCAGGGTTCACGCCGATGTCACGGCCGCGTCGGAAAATATCCGCATATAAGTGGATCAGGACGAACTAATGGAACCGCAAAGTAAAGGCAGCGTGCTCTTGGTGGAAGACCATCAGGACATAGCCGAACTTGTTTACGACTATATGGAGGGGGTCGGATACGAGCTCGATTATGCGCCGGACGGAGAGGTCGGGATCAATCTTGTCGCGCAAAACGAGTACGACGCGATTATTCTCGATTTGATGCTGCCCCGCCGGGACGGGCTTTCGGTGTGCCGGGAGCTTAGAGAGAAAATGGGTAAAACGACGCCAGTTCTGATGCTCACCGCGCGCGATACGCTCGAGGACAAGCTGAAGGGGTTTGAAACCGGTGCCGATGACTATCTGGTTAAGCCGTTTGAGATAGAGGAGCTCGAGGCACGGGTCCGCGTGCTGATCAAACGTGGCCACTCGTCGCCGTCGGTAACCGATGCGCTTCGAGTGGGGGCCATTGAATTTGATCAACAGTCGCTGGTCGTGAGACGCGATGGCCAGGAGCTGATCCTCTCGCCGATTGGCTACCGGTTGCTCAAAATCCTGATGGAGCGCTCACCGGGCGTGGTCTCGCGACAGGATATCGAGCGAGAAATCTGGGGCGACATGCTTCCGGACAGCGATACGCTTCGCAGTCATATGTATAACCTGCGAAAAGTGATCGACAAGCCGTTCCCCAAATCCTATCTCCAGACCCTGCCGGGGATCGGCTATCGGCTATGTGATCCGGATGGCGCCCATTAGGGCGGGAATGGTTCGGCGCTTTACGCGCGCCGTTACATTCCAGCTGCTTCTGGTCGGACTTGCAGCAGTCCTCGGCACCTGGGGGGCCGGGGCTATTATGAAAGAGATGTTGGTTCGGCAGGCGCTCGACACCGAAGCGAAGTATTTCTGGGAGCACCGTTCGGCGAAAGCTGATTTTCCCCTGCCCGACACGCGGAACCTGACCGGCTACCTTTCGGATTCTCCCGATTTGCCCGCAGAGCTTCGGGCATTAGGCCCTGGTTTTCATGAGCTCGACACCCCGGATCACTTCTCTGTCGCGCTCGTGTCGGAGCAGCAGGGTGAGCGACTGACCTTGGTCTTCGAGGGGGAGCAGGTACGCTCGCTCGCGCTGTGGTTTGGTCTCGTGCCGCTGGCGATCGTGCTCGTGGTGGTCTACGTCTCTCTTTATCTCGGCTACCGGGTGTATCGTACCTCCGTATCGCCCGTGGTGCGCTTGGCCCATGAGGTGGAAACGTTGCAGTTGGAATCGAACCACAATCCGGATTTCGATGTCAGCGATTTGCCCCAGGGCACCGACCGCGAAATTCTCGTGTTAAGCGATGCGTTGCGTCACCTGATCGAGCGGGTGAATGAATTTGTTTCAAGAGAGCGTGAATTCACGCGTGATGCCAGCCATGAGTTGCGTAGCCCGTTGACGGTGGTGCGCGTGGCGTGTGATCTCATCCTAAAGGAAGACTCACTGGATGATCGAGTTCGAAAATCCGTTCTGAGGATTCAGCGCGCTTCTCTTCAGATGACGAACCTTATCGAAGCATTTTTATTGCTGGCCCGTGAGCCCGATCGACATATCGAATCGAGCGTGGTGTGCATAAATGATCTCCTGCTGGAGGAAATCGATCGGGCCCGCATTCTTCTGGAGGGGCGGTCGGTGGAGCTGCGTACGGAATTCGAGGCGCGTATTTACGTGCGTGCCCCTGAGCGCGTGGTGTCCGTCCTGCTCGGTAATTTGTTGCGAAACGCCTGTACCTATACCGACGAAGGCAGCGTTACCGTTTCCGTCAGGGGTGATCGTGTCATCATCCAGGACACCGGCATCGGCATGTCTGAAGACGATCAGCACGTGGCCTTTAACGCGTTTAGTCGAGGCAGTCAGGCGCGTTCTGGGGGGCATGGGGTTGGTCTGAATATCGTGAGGAAACTATCCGGCCGTTTCGGCTGGCCGGTGACGTTGGACAGCGTTGCGGGGGAGGGCACGACCGCGGTGGTGAAATTTCCCGATGCGCGAAGAGAAAGTTAGAATGCCAAGGATTGTGACGGAACGAAACAGCGACCTCTCCGAAATCCCCACCCGCTGGCAGGCCTTTATTTTCTGGCTGCTCAACGATGGCCGCTATTTGGATAGAAAGCCAGGGCGGTCCCCCAGAGCATTGGATCCTTGGCGCCTGATTCCTTTTATCGCGATTCACCTGGGCTGTCTCGCTGTTATCTGGGTCGGCGTGAGTTGGTTTGCGGTGGCACTGGCCGTCAGTCTTTATTTGATCAGGATGTTTCTGATCACGGCCTTTTATCATCGCTTCTTTGCCCATCGGGCCTTTGAGAGCAGCCGGGTGTTCCGGTTCATTGTGGCACTGCTAGGCTGTACGGCAGGTCAACGCGGTCCGCTGTGGTGGGCGAGCCATCATCGCCAGCATCATATCCACTCGGACACGGATCTTGATCCACACTCACCCCAAAAAGATTCATTCTGGTTCAGCCATGTCATCTGGTTTTTGACCCGCGACGCCTTCAGCGTCCGCTGGGGGCATATCAAGGATCTGCAGAAATTCAAGGAGCTCGTTTGGTTAGAGCGGTTTGACTGGCTGCCCCTGGTCGGTTTGGCGGCGTTCTGTTTCTGGCTGGGTGACTTTACGGCAAAGGTTCAACCCACATGGAATACGAGCGGTCTGCAAGCTCTGGTGTGGGGATTTTTTGTGTCCACCACATTTTTGTATCACGCGACCTACACGATCAATTCGCTCGCCCATCGTTACGGTCAGCGGCGATTTGAGACACCGGACCACAGCCGAAATAATTTTTTTCTTGCTCTTCTGACGCTGGGTGAGGGCTGGCACAACAATCACCACCGTTATCCGGGCGCGGCGCGACAGGGCTTTTACTGGTGGGAGTTGGACCTTTCCTATTTGGGTCTTCGGGTGCTCAGACGATTGGGCCTGGTTTGGAATCTGCGTCAGGTGCCCAGCAAGATTCTCGAGGCGGGTCGGGCGCGACATTGAAAATCGCAGTGGTCGGGGCTGGTGTGTCAGGCCTCGTGTGTGCGTTGGGCCTGAGTCGAGATCACGACGTGGTTCTGTTGGAGGGTGAGGGCCGGCCAGGCGGTCATGCGCATACCGTCACTGTAACCGAGCAAGATCGAACGCTTGAGATCGACGTCGGCTTCATTGTCTTTAACTTCTCGCACTATCCGCATTTGTCATCGTTGTTTGATCGCCTCGGTGTGGCCTCGCAGCCATCCGACATGAGCTTCAGCGTTCGCTGTGACCAAACCGATTTTGAGTTCAGCGGCTCAAATATCAATACCTTTTT
This sequence comes from Gammaproteobacteria bacterium, assembly GCA_010025385.1. Taxonomy (GTDB): domain Bacteria; phylum Pseudomonadota; class Gammaproteobacteria; order Arenicellales; family UBA868; genus UBA868. The sequence goes on from RGTL01000084.1 coordinate 6,726, forward strand.
TGCGCAGCGAAAAAATCTGCTGAGCATGGACGCGTGGCGACTTTTGTTTGCAATATTGAAATTCAACAAAGTGGGTCAGGGCGCGCTGAAAAGTGGTATCAGCGATCAGATGTCGGTCGGTGAGTTTACGCGTGAGATGGGACTGAGCGATGTCGTGATTGATCGATATCTTTTGCCTCTTGGTGGGGCTCTGTGGTCGTGCTCGACGGATTCGTTTCGCCAGTTTCCCATGAAATTCTTCCTCGAATTTCTCCAGAATCACCAAATGCTTCAGCTCGGCGACCGTCCGGTGTGGCGGACGGTCACGGGCGGATCCCGCCAATATGTGAAACGTCTTGTGACGCTGCTTGGTAAACAAATTCGAGTGGGCCAGCGCGTCACGCAAGTCATGCGAGCAGAAGGAGGAATCGATCTTCGGTTTGACGACGGATCACTTGAGCGCTTCGACGAGGTCGTGCTCGCCACGCATGCCGATACCTCCCTGTCACTGGTACACCACCCGGAGAATGACGAGCAGGATATGCTGCGGGCGTTTCCTTATCAGGATAATTCCGTTTGTCTGCACACGGATGTTCGTGTTCTGCCCAAGTCCCGCTTGGCATGGGCCAGTTGGAACTACCGTGTTCGAGATCGGTCAGCGGCGCACACGTCGGTCACATACCATATGAACAAGTTGCAAGCGCTCGATAGTGCGCAGACCTATTGCGTGTCATTAAATCAGGATGCGGATATTGAACCGGAAAACATCCTGAGTTCCCATGTGGTTCGGCATCCACTGTTCACTCCAGGTCGTGATGAAGTGCAGGCCAACCACGAACGGCTTATCAGGCGCCGCGGCTTGAGTTATTGCGGCGCGTACTGGGGATTTGGTTTCCACGAAGACGGCGTTCGCAGCGCCATTGCCGTGTGCGACGCATTTGGCGTGGAGCGTCCCTGTTGAACAGCCGGATCTACGTTGGCCGGGTGTGCCACATGCGCAACCGGCCGCGTGCGCACCGGTTCTGTTATTCGCTATTTATGATGTATCTGGATCTGGCGGAGCTCGACACTGTTTTTAAGCCATACTGGTTCTGGTCGGTGTCCCGCCCGGCGCTGGCCCGGTTTCGACGGTCCGATCATCTCGGCG
>RGTL01000085.1 GCA_010025385.1 Gammaproteobacteria bacterium
GGTCGCGATCCTTGCGTTGCTGACCTTTTTACAGGTGCGCAAACTGGTTATCGCGTTTCGCGCGCGAACGTTGGGGTCGCGCCTGACGATGCGTTTCGTCATTACCTTTGCGGTACTCGCCATTATTCCTCTTGCGATGGTGTATTACTTTGCGGTGCAGTTTCTGAGTCGCAGTGTCGATTCCTGGTTCGACACACAGATCGAGCAGGCACTGGACGATGCCCTGCTACTGGGCCGCAGCACCTTAGAGACGATCAAACTCGACCTGATCAGACAGGCGCGAATATCAGCACGCCGGATTGAAACGACCAATACCTCCTCGCAACTTTATAACCTTCTCGACAACTTGCGAGCGGCGGGTGGATACGACGAGATGAGCCTGCACTCCTCTACCGGGCGAATTCTGGCCTCCAGTAGCAACCTATCCATTTCGCTGATCCCAGATGCTCCTGACGAAGACGTTCTGAGTAAGGTGCGTCGTGAAAAACTTTATGCAGAATTTGAGCCCACCCAGGACCTTGGCTTGCGGCTGCGTGTCGCCATACCCGTTTCCGGTCTGAGCGTAAGCTCCCCGGATCGCGTGCTTCAAATCCTCTACCCCTTGCCTTTACGCTACTCACGACTCGGCGAAAGCGTCGAGTCGGCATCGCGGGAGTATGAAAAACTGAAGTATCTCCGCCAGCCACTCACGCTGAGTTTTGTTCTTAGTCTGACGCTGATCACCGCGATGACTTTACTTATCGCGGTTTGGGCATCCATCTATCTTGCCCAGCGAATGCTGGCGCCGCTACGTGATCTAGCCGAGGGTACCCGTGCTGTTGCCCGGGGGGACTATGAGAAGACGCTGCCGATGCATGGCAGCGACGAGCTGGGCGTTTTGGTCGACTCCTTCAATACCATGACTCGAGAGATCGGCTCCGCGCAGCAGAAAGTCGTGGAAAGTCAGCGGCAAGCCGAAGCGGAGCATGCCTACCTGAATACCGTACTAACCCATCTATCGGCGGGCGTTCTATCGTTTGATAGTGATCGCCGCCTGCAGACATTTAATGCCGCGGCTGAGACGATTCTTGAAAGCCGACTGTCGATCTTCGAGCAACAACCGATTGATGTCCTTGCTCAGGCACTCACCGGTGCGAGCGCCCTGATATCTGCCATTAAAGAAGGCATGGATCAGAGACGTTCGAGTTGGCAAAAAGAAATTCGAGTGCATAGCGACACAGGCCGGCACACCCTGATCTGCAGCGGAACACGAATCGACGAAGGCGACACCACGGTGCACGTCATCGTGTTTGAGGATGCCACGGCATTACTCACGGCGCAACGTGACGCCGCCTGGGGAGAAGTCGCCCGCCGGTTGGCCCACGAGATCAAGAATCCGCTGACGCCCATCCAACTTTCTGCCGAACGAATACGACGAAAATACCTCGAACATCTTAGCGGCCCGGACAAAGAAACTCTGGATCGGTCAACCCGAACCATCGTTCAACAGGTTGAGGCGATGAAGACAATGGTGAATGCCTTTTCTGAGTACGCCCGCCCCGCACCGCTCCATCGCGTAGCCACGGATATCAATTTATTGATCACCGACACCGTCGATTTATTTAGCGCCAGCGAAAAACACGCGAAGGTCATCACCGAACTGACGCCCACAGAGCGCCTGGTTTGGATCGATCCAAACGCCATTCGACAGGTCCTGAATAATCTCATCATCAACGCACAGGATGCGTCTGCGGCAAGCGGCGGCGTCGTGACGATTCGGACCGAATGGAATTCCCAAAAGGACCAACTCATGATTTCGGTGCGCGACCAGGGTCCGGGATTTTCCCCGGATAACATCGAACGTGTATTTGAACCCTATGTGACGTCTAAAGAAAAAGGCACGGGTCTTGGGCTGGCCATCTGCCGGCGGATTATCGAAGAGCATGGCGGGATCATCCGAGCCATCAATGCGCCGGGGGGTGGCGCAAACGTTATAATTTCGCTGCCGACGCAAGCACAATGAACGCCGGCCTGCCAATATTTGCTCGATGATGCACGCCAACACCATCCTGGTAGTCGATGACGAACCGGATATTCGCGACATCATTCGCGACGTACTCAGCGACGAGGGTTACCCGGTCTCTACCGCGGCCAATGCGCAAGACGCCCGCTCGAAATTTGCCGCCGAACGGCCCGCCCTCGTTCTCCTGGATATCTGGATGCCTGATACGGACGGCATTGCTCTCCTCAAGGAATGGCGTGAAAAAGAAGGGTCAAAGGTGCCGGTGATTATGATTTCAGGGCACGGCACCGTTGAGACCGCGGTAGAGGCGATTCGGATCGGTGCCTATGACTTTCTTGAGAAACCGCTGTCCACTGCCAAACTCCTTGTTACCGTTGAACGCGCCCTAGAGACCGTCGCGCTCAAGGCGGAAAACGTGACGTTAAAGACCCAGCTTGAGCCCGTGAGTGGTTTTGTTGGTCACAGCGATGCAATAAACGAACTCAATGAGCTAATTAACCGAATGGCGGGCATGCGGCAACCGCTGCTTATTCGAGGCGAGCCCGGCTCCGGGAAAGGCGTTGCCGCACGCGTGCTGCATCGGGCAAGTTCATATGCCAACGGCCCGTTTATCGAGGCACCTCTAGGGACGCTGGAGGCCGCCGCGATGGGTGATGCGCTGTTCGGCATCGGACGCGAAGGCGTCAACGCTCCCGGTTATCTTGAACAGGCCATCGGCGGCACCCTCGTCTTAGATGAAATCAGCGCACTTGATGATGAAACGCAAGCCAGACTGATCCGTATGCTCGAGACCGGGTCCTTCACGCGGGGCTCGGACCACACCCCTGTGCCGGCCGACTTTCGAATCGTGGCCACCTCTAACCAGCACCTTGAGGAGCGCCTAACCGCCAAGCAATTGCGCGAGGACTTTTTCTATCGTCTGAGCTCGATCACCATCAAGATTCCTCCCCTGCGCGCCCACCGAGAGGATATTCCGGACCTGATTACCTTTTACACCCAACAGATTATTGACAGTCAACATCTGCCTTTTCGTCGCTTCTCGACCTCCTCGATAAACTATCTACGAAACCGTCCATGGCCAGGCAATGTGCGAGAACTCGTTAACTTCATTCACCGAGTGTTGCTGACCACGTCATCAGAGGTCATCGAGGCTGATGAAACAAGAGAGATCATGGGTCTCAGCGCAAGCCCCGTCGAAGCGGTCGAAGAAAAGAACGCCTGGAAGGATTTTGGACAACCGTTACGCTCTGCTCGCGAACGTTTCGAGCGGGACTACTTGGAATTTCATTTACGTCAAGCCAAGGGCAATATGAGCGAGCTGGCCCGCCGAACCGAGCTCGAGCGAACGCATCTTTATCGCAAGCTCAAAGGGTTGGGGCTAGATCCCAAAGACAGCAAATATCGCGCGTAGCGACAGGATTTAATACGTTGAAAATTATCATCCTCGGTGCGGGACAAGTCGGCACCTCCATGGCGGAGATTCTCTCCAGAGAGGATAACGACATCACGTTGGTCGATATTGATTCTGAGAAACTAGCGGGTCTACAGGATCGACTCGACATACGCACGGTTCATGGCGCAGGCTCCCATCCGAGCGTGCTGGAGCAGGCCGGCGGTCCGGATGCCGATCTTGTCCTGGCCGTCACCAATCAGGATGAGGTGAACATGGCGTCCTGCCAGATCGCCCATTCGCTTTTCCATACGCCAAAAAAAATTGCCCGTATTCGGTCCGGCGAGTACCTCTCCCACCCAGAAATTTTTGTCGACGATGCCATTCCCATCGATGTCATCATTAGTCCCGAGCATATTGTCACTCAGCATATCCGCAACCTGATTCAATACCCCAACGCCCTGCAGGTCGTTAGCTTTGCCAAAGACCGAATTCAGTTGGTCGGCGTTCGAGCAAACCAGGGGAGCCCTCTAATCGGGCGACAGCTCAAGGCGCTTCGCGAGGATCTGCCGGATATCGACAGCCGCGTGGCTGCCATTTACCGTCAGAACCGCGCCATTCTTCCTCGCGGCGACACGGTGATTGAGTCTGGGGACGAAGTATTTTTTCTCGCCGCCCGGCAACATATTCATTCCGTGATGAGTGAACTTTGCCGGGTGGAACGCCCGGGTCGGCGCATCATGCTTACCGGGGCAGGCAACATTGGTCTGCGCCTCGCTAGCGCTCTGGAGCAGTCTAACTACACGGTCAAAATCATTGAGCGCGACGCCAAGCGAGCCAAGCAAGTCTCAGGTCAATTGGACCGCTCCGTTGTGCTGCATGGAGACGGCGCTGACGAGGAATTAATGAATCAGGAGAACATCGATACGGTGGACGTCTTTTGCTCTCTAACAAACGATGACGAGGCTAACATTCTCTCCGCGATGCTCGCCAAGCGCCTTGGCGCGCATCGGACGATGGCGCTGGTCAACCGCTCAGCCTATGTGGACCTGCTCGAAAACTCGCTGGTCGACATCGCTATCTCCCCGCGCGTAGCGACCGTCGGAACTATTCTCACCCATGTCCGAAAAGGCGACATGGTCGCCGTGCACTCGTTGCGACGAGGGGCGGCGGAAGCGATCGAGGTCATTGCTCATGGCGATCCAGAGAGCTCGAAGGTCGTGGGCCGCTCTATCGAGGATATCCAATTCCCCGAAGGCACCATGGTCGGAGCGATTCTGCGGGGCGACGAAGTGGTCATCGCTCACGGCAGCACCGTCATAGAACCGGAAGATCACGTGATCCTTTTTGTGATCGACAAGAGCAGGCTTCGTGAAGTTGAGCAACTGTTTCAGGTCGCGGTCACGTTCATCTAACGGTCGGGATCATCATGTTCTCTCCCGCCGTCCTTCGCATCCTCGGGGTCTTGCTGACCATGTTCAGCACCACGCTTATCCCGCCATTCATGATTGCCTGGATGGGTCGTGATAGCGGCACCACTGCATTTGGCCTCGCGTTTCTCGGCACGATCACTGCTGGCGCGGCGCTCTGGTTCAGTTGCCGGAACCAGAAACGCGAACTGCGCGTTCGCGACGGCTTCTTGATTGTGGTTCTTTTTTGGGTAGTGCTCGCTGTCTTTGGCACCGCCCCATTCTTGCTGTCGCCGTTCCCCGAGCTCGATCTGGTCGATGCCTTGTTTGAATCGATGTCGGGCCTGACCACTACCGGCGCCACTGTGCTTAGCGGTCTCGATCAATTGCCTCCATCGATTCTTTACTACCGTCAGCAGCTTCAGTGGCTGGGCGGTATGGGTATCATTGTTCTGGCAGTCGCGGTGATGCCGATGCTCGGCATTGGCGGTATGCAGCTTTACCGCGCCGAAACGCCGGGGCCGATGAAAGACTCTAAGCTGACGCCCCGCATCACGGAAACCGCGAAAGCCCTGTGGTACATCTACCTGGGACTCACCGTGACCTGCGCCCTGGCCTACTGGCTGGGCGGAATGAGTATCTTCGATGCGGTTGGGCACGCCTTCTCAACCGTCGCGATCGGCGGCTTCTCCACGCATGATCAGAGTCTTGGGTTTTACGACAGCCCCGCGATCCTGATTATCGCCATCGCCTTTATGCTTATATCCGCAGTGAACTTTGCCCTGCACTTCACCGTCTTCAAAACCCGGTCTATCAAGGCCTACCTGGCAGACACCGAAGTCCGAGTATTTTTGGGATTCGTGCTTGTTGTGTCTGCTATCTCGGTGCTCACCTTAATGGCATCCGAGACGTACGCCAGCGTCACGGATACCTTGGTTCACGGCATATTTCAGGTGGTCTCGATCGGCACCACCACCGGTTTCACGACGAGCGGATTTCACTGGTGGCCCTCCTTTTTGCCGATCATGCTGATTATCATGAGCGCGGTAGGCGGTTGCGCGGGATCCACCTCCGGGGGCATGAAAGTGATTCGCCTGGTGCTTCTGTATAAACAAGGCAAACGCGAAATAAGCCAGTTGATCCATCCCAGCGCCCTGATTACGGTGAAACTAGGCGACAAGCCCGTCCCCGATCACGTCATCAATGCCGTGTGGGGATTCTTCGCGCTTTACATCCTGAGTTACGTCGGCCTGTCGATTGCTGTTACGGCCACTGGGGTTGAACTCGTTACCGCGTTCTCTGCCGTCACCGCCTGCCTGAATAATCTCGGACCCGGCCTGGGCCAAGTCGCAGAGAACTACGCCAGCCTTGGAAGCGCCAGCAAACTCGTGCTCACCGCGGCCATGTTGCTGGGTCGCCTCGAGATCTTCACGCTGCTCGTACTGCTGACACCCGCATTCTGGCGAAGCTAACCGGCATCCTGCTGCGAGAGTCGTTTATCCCTGTCGGGCGAGGACCGTTGCCACGGCGCTCTCGACATCCTCAACCTGAATGTCTGCGATACAGTTCTTTGCACAACGAGTCCGACGGTAGCAACGAGAGCAGTCGTCTCTGGCTCGCACCGTTACAGATCGCTTATTCCGAGGAGCCACGCGGGCCTCTTCCGTTGGACCAAACAGGGCTACGAGAGGCACGTTAAAGCTGGACGCGAGGTGCATTGGCAGACTATCGCCCGTGACAACCAGATCGGCCCGCTCCATAAGCGCGAAAAACTCGTTGAGCGAAAGGCGCCCGCCGAGGCTAAGCGCATGATCTGCCGACAGGCCCAGCGAAAGCGTCTCGAGGACCTCCCGGTCTTCACTCGACCCGGTGAACACCACAAAAAACTCATCCTGAAGTTTTTTAGCAAGCACGCTGAACCGCTCCAAGGGCCAGTTTTTTGTCGGCCATCTGGTAATCGGGCAGAAAATAGCCAGCTTTTTCTTTGGTCCTTGTCGACTCCCCAACACGGATATGACCGCTGCCCGGCTCGCGTCCGGCACGCTAAGGACGGGCACCTTCTGCGATGGCACGATCCCCGCAAGCCGCAACACCCCATCCATCTCGTCAATCGCGTGGAGGCGTCGATTTCGAAAACCGCGCGCAAACAGCCAGCGGCCCTTCACAAACCGCTTCTGCGCTCGCGCCGCCCAGAGAAAGATTACGGTCTTCCAGCTGCCTTGCAAGTCGATGGCCAGGTCGAATTTCGTGCGCCGGATCTTGGTAGCCGTTTTTAAAATGTGAGCCAGCGTCCACCCCGGGCGTCGCCACCAATCCGACTTCACCCGATACCGGTCGAAGCTTAGCAAGGTATCAATATCTTGATTATTTTCCAGCACCGGCAAAGCTGTCGTGGACGTCAGCACGGTGACCTTGGCATCCGGATAGGCCACACGCACAGATCGGATAGCGGCCGTGCCGTGCACCACATCCCCCAGAGAGGTTTGCTTGATAAGAAGGATATTCAACGGGTGATCCTACGCGTGGTAGGGCGACGGGGCATCGTCCGGGCGAGAACGGAACCACTTGAGCGTCCAAAGGTATTGGGTCGGATCCTGACGAATAAAGGTTTCGAATTCCAGATTGATTCGCGCGGCGTCCGCATGCCAATCATCGCTTGGGAAGTCATCCAGCGGCTGACCTATCGTGACGCGGTAACGGCCTTTATCATTGAGAGCGCAATACATGGGAATCACCGTCGCCTGAGCGAGCTTCGCGATGCGACCCACTACCGGCAGCGTCGCCGTAGGGATCCCGAAAAACGGAACGAACACCGACTGGGCATCAGCTAAATCCTCGTCCGGCATCAAATACCCCACCCGTCCCGCGCGGATAGCCTTCACCAGCGGCCTTAGGCCGTGCGTGCGGCTGACGATAATGGCGTCAAAACGGGTTCGACCCTTGAGAAGGAAATAATTTAAGAGGCGGTTCGAAGGGGTTTTCATCATCGAGACTCCTTTCACCTGCCCCAAGAGAGCAGCACCCGCCAC
>RGTL01000086.1 GCA_010025385.1 Gammaproteobacteria bacterium
GGTAGACGGCTTTATTCAGGTTAAATTCCTGAGGGCCGCCAGGGGTCGTCGGAGCGGTGTCGTTGGCGACCGGGGTATTCTGGGCGGGGGTGGGTCGAGCCGTGGAAGCGGCAAGGCTACCGGTCGTATTGAGTGTCGCCACCGTGACTTCCGCCCGCTTGCACTTCAAGGTGCCGCTGACATCGCCACGCATTGACGGCGGATTAATCTGTCCCTGTATCCGCGCGGCTTTTGTCCCAAGCGAGCACCCTGCATCCTGCAGCAACGAGAGATTGTTCTGACTGACCAACCCCCTTAGATCGTCCACAGAAGCTTGAACACCCCAATTCCCACTGTTATCGACCACTCCGGATATGACCACACCCTCGACAGTCATAAAGACCAACCCATCAGCGGTTACCCGAAGGGAGACACTCTCCACGCGACTATCTGTCGCGACGCCCTTTCCGACCACATCGGCAGTCGACGTAAGCGAGATCGTACCGGTGTACGTCCCCGCATAAGGACCGGTCGCGTCGCCACGTGATACGGTCAGATCAACGCCGCTACTCGAGGAACTGGCACAGCCAGCGAGAATCAAAACACCTGCCCATCCAAGAATGACTTTCAATAGCTTCATTTTTCTGAATCCCTCACCCGTCCCAGAGCTGATGCGACAAGCCCCGACGGAATCGCAATCATTCCAAGGCCGATTATCAAGACAAAAAAGGTAAACACTTTTCCTCCCAGCGTGATGGGGACGATATCTCCATATCCTACGGTAGTTAACGTGACGACCGCCCACCAGATCCCGTCGAATACGGAGACAAAGACTTCAGGCTGCGCGTCATGCTCAAAATAGTAAATCGCTACAGCGCTCAGATAAATCAGGGCCAATGAGAAAAACCCGAATACCAGGACTTCCTGCCGGACCTCGATAAATGCGCGCTTCAGCCGATTGGCGGCTTTGTTGTATCGGAAGAGCTTTAACAACAGCGCGAGGCGAGCCAGACGAAAGATTCGAACCGAGCGCAGATCAATGGCCAGGCCCAGATAAAACGGAAGGATCGCGAGAAGATCAATCAAGCCATAAAAACTGAACACAAAAGCGAGTTTTTTCTCGCTGACATAAAGCCGAAGCAGATACTCAATCGTAAAGATGCCCAAAATGACGCTTTCTGCTACCTGAAGCATTAGCAGGGACCGAGCAGAAAGATCGGGCAGCGTCTCGACCGCGAAGCCGATCGCAGACAACACGATCAGCACCTGAATCACCATATCGAACGCCCGGCCATGTCGGGTATCGTTCTCTTGTACTACCTGCTTTAACGAGGTCATGATCCGGGGCGGCTTTAATAAGGTCGGAAAAATAGCGTGTTCCTACCTGTGATTCTACCCGTGATGAAAAAACGCCTATCGGGGTGAACAGTCGCAGAAATTTCACACTATCCCGGGGCCGTCTTCTCGTAACTTAATTTGCGCTGTTATCATCTCTTCTCGGCGCGTGATTGATTGAACACACACCTTTACTTAATTCGGAGCACAAATGGATATCGACGTCAAAACCAGGCTTGAGGCCGCTGCTTTTCGCGGCCTTGTGGCGCATCTGCAAAAACGCACCGACGTACAGAATATTGATCTAATGAATCTCGCTGGTTTCTGCCGGAACTGTTTGTCTAAATGGTACCTCGCGGCGGCCGAGGCCGAGGGAGAGGCGCTCGACTACGACGGCGCCCGCACCGTGGTCTATGGCATGCCCTACGACGAATGGAAATCCGCTCATCAGGAAGAAGCATCCGCTGAGCAAAAAGCGAGATATGAAGAAACAAAGCCCCTACATGCCGACATTAGCGGTCACCGCTAGGCCGAATCCATCTGAAAGGAAGACCGATGACCACCCTTCAAGTCCACCAATTTCCCTGCCTCGATGATAACTACGGCTATCTCGTTCATGACCCCGCCAGTGGCCTGACCGCCACTATTGATACGCCCGACGTTAGCGCGATATCAAATGCGCTGAAGGAGAAACACTGGTCGCTGGATTTCATCTTCAACACGCACCATCATGATGACCACGCGGGCGGCAATCTTGAGCTAAAGGAAAAAACGGGCTGCACGATCGTCGGCCCGAGGGCGGACGCTGATCGCATTCCCGGTATCGATCAACAGGTGGGTGAAGGTGATTCGGTGATGCTCGGCGATTGGAAATTCAACGTACACGACACGCCGGGACATACGCGCGGCCATATTGTTTACCACTGCGCCAACGCGGGGGTCGGTTTCGTCGGGGATACCTTGTTTGCACTGGGCTGCGGCCGATTGTTTGAGGGCACCCCTCAGCAAATGTGGACATCCCTTGAAAAGATTCTCGCCTGGCCCGACGACACATTGATCTATTGCGCTCATGAGTACACGCAGGCCAACGCGCGATTTGCCCTATCCGTCGAGCCTGAAAACGAAGATCTTCTTATCCGCTCGAAAGCCATCGATGCCGCGCGTGCAAAAGGTCTACCCACCGTACCGACCACGCTCTCCCTGGAGAAAAAAACCAATCCCTTTCTGCGACCGACCAGTTTGCATCTGCAGCAGACCATCGATCGCGTGGGCGAGAATAGCGTCGACGTCTTTGCCCGCACTCGAGAACTCAAAGATCACTTTTGAGCAAGCGCGCCCGTCTATGATCAAACCGGTCGTCTCTTCCGAGCGAACGCGGGTCAAACGACTCGCATCTCTGGCGCAATACGATTCGGAGTTAATTCACGCCATATTGGACGAGGCCAACGTCTGTCACGTGGGATTTGTTGACGACGGCCAGCCCTACGTGATCCCTACCGCGATCGCCCGAATCGGTCACCACGTTTATATTCACGGCAGTCGCGTTAGCCGCATGCTCAAGTGTCTGGCACAGGGACAACCCGCCTGCATTACGGTGACCCTTCTAGACGGTATTGTGGTGGCACGATCCGCATTCAACTCCTCTATGAACTATCGGTCAGTGGTTATTCTGGGTAAGGCCGAGAAAGTAACGGGAGCGAAAAAGGTGGCAGTGCTCGATGCATTCACTGAACATCTTATTCCAGGGCGCACCAAAGATATTCGCCCGTCCCGACCAAAAGAACTGGCAGCCACCACCGTTTTGCGGTTCAGTCTTGAGGAGGCATCAGCCAAGGTCAGCGCCGGACCTCCGTCCGACGAGAAATCAGACTATGACAGCGATACGTGGGCGGGCGTTGTTCCTCTAAAAATGACCCGAGGGTCACCGCAGTCAGACCCAAAACTTCGAAAGGGTATACGACTGCCGCGCTATCTCACCGATTCCTAGACTCGACAAAAGATCCGTGTCATGACGGCACCACGAATTGCGATCGATATCGGCGGCACGTTCACTGATGCCGTCCTCCAGGTGGGCTCCACCCGGTACACTGCGAAGGTGCTCACCACGGCCAGCGATCCCGCCGAGGGGTTCATGCAAGGTGTAGATGAGCTTCTCAGACAGGCAGGCATCGAACCGGCCGAGATATCGCTGATTACTCATGGCACCACACTGGCTACAAACGCGCTGATCGAGCGCAGGGGCGCAAAAACAGCGCTGGTTGTCACCCAGGGCCACCGCGACTCGCTCGAGATCGGCTATGAAAACCGGTTTGACCAATACAACTTTGATGCGGATCGAAAGCCGCCGCTCGTTCCGCGCGCGCTGCGCTGGACCGTGCCTGAACGGGTCGACTTTCAGGGGCGCGTGCTCACGGCGCTGGATGAGCAGGCGGTGCACGCGCTTGCGGAACGTGCCGACGCCGAGCGCATCCAAAGCATTGCCGTCGGGCTGCTACATGCCTACGCCAACCCAGCCCATGAAACTCGGATTCGCGACATACTCCGCGCGCGCCTTCCCGACGTGTCGATTTCTCTATCCAGCGAAGTCTGTCCTGAAATTCGCGAATACGAACGCCAGAGCACGACGAGCGCCAACGCGTACGTTCAGCCGCTGATCGCAGGATACCTGAAAAGCGTACGAGAGCGTCTGGCGACTGCAGGATTCAGATGCGCCTGTCTCCTGATGACCTCTGGCGGTCACCAGATCACCATCGACACGGCGGTTGAATTTCCGGTCCGACTGGTCGAATCCGGTCCCGCGGGCGGCGCCATCCTCGCTGCCCACATCGCCAAAGCGCTGGGGGAACCGTCGGTGCTCTCCTTCGATATGGGCGGCACCACCGCGAAAATCTGCCTCATCGATGATTACCAACTGCCGTTGTCGCGCACCTTTGAAGTGGATCGGGCACACCGCTTCATGAAAGGCAGCGGCATGCCAATCAAGATTCCGGTGGTCGACATGGTTGAGATCGGCGCGGGTGGTGGATCGCTCGCCCATGTGGATAGCGTCGGGCGAATTCAGGTGGGGCCCGAGAGCGCCGGATCCGAACCCGGTCCGGCCTGCTATGGCCGGGGCGGAACTGGCGCCGCGGTCACGGATGCCAACCTGGTCCTAAACCGGCTGGATCCCGACCACTTTGCGGGCGGCTCCATGACCCTGGATTCGGCTGCAGCCTCGCAGGCACTCATCAATGCCGTCGGCGACACGCTGGGAACGAATGCAACAGATGCCGCACACGCCGTCATAGAAATAGTCGACGAAAACATGGCTAGCGCAGCCCGTGTCCATGCCGTCGAAAAAGGAATCGATGTGAAAGCACGAACGATGATCGCTTTCGGCGGGGGCGCTCCTCTTCACGCGATAGCCGTGGCCCGCAAACTGGGCGTTGAAAAAGTCATCGTGCCCAAAGACGCCGGCGTCGGATCAGCGGTCGGATTTTTGCTGGCGCCCGTCGCTTTTGAAGTGGTCCGCAGCCGTTACGCGACACTCGATAGCTTGGATACCGACAGCATCAACCTGCTGTTCACTGACATGGAGAGTGAAGCCGTTGCGACCGTTCGCCTGGGCGCACAGGACGCACCCATTACGATTTCCCGGCACGCTTACATCCGTTATGCCGGACAAGGTCACGAAATCAAGGTGGCCTTACCCAACCGGCCACTTGCGGAAAGCGACCGCACGGGCATTCAGTCGGCATTTACGGACGCGTATAGGATGCAATACGGTCGCGATATTCCCGGTGTCTCACTTGAAATACTGACGTGGTCACTCACCGCCTCGACTCCTGCTGAGGAGGGGATTCGCGCGACCTCGCCCCATCCGGATCGGCCCACTCAACCCGCCGGCGTTCGGGCAGGGGTCCGCATGCCCGGAGCCGATCACGAAACCATCTGTACAGTAATCAGCCGCGATGACATGCCCGCGCAATCCCCACTTGAGGGCCCGATGATCATCGCCGAAGACCAGACCACGCTCTTGCTGCCGACGGGATGGTCGATCCATCAAAACCCATTTGGGGATCTGGTCGCCTCCTCGCTGTCGGAAAACGCGACGGAACACGCTGGTTCAGCGAGCGAGCTCTCACCGGTTCGCAAGCAGGTTATCTGGGATCGACTCATCAGCATTGTTGAGGAGCAGGCGCAGGCGCTGATTCGAACGGCCTTCTCGACCACTGTCCGAGAAGCGGGCGATCTGTCCGCGGGCATTTTTGATCTCAACGGAAAAATGCTGGCGCAGGCGGTAACGGGAACGCCGGGTCACGTCAATGCCATGGCAACATCCGTCGGCTACTTTCTGGATGAGCTCTCGCTGGAAAACATGCGCCCGGGCGATGTGTACGTCACCAACGACCCCTGGAAAGGAACGGGGCATTTGTTTGACTTCACCGTCGTCACCCCCGCTTTTATTGAAGAGCGGGTCGTAGGTTTACTGGCATCAACCGTTCACGTAGTCGATATCGGTGGACGCGGCTTCGGGCCGGATGCCGGCCAGATTTATGAAGAAGGGCTGTGTATTCCCATTCTCCCTCTTTTTGAGGAAGGGCAGGCCTCGAAAGCGGTCATGTCGATCGTGCGAGCAAACGTCCGGGAACCGGATCAGGTGATTGGTGATCTTTATTCCCTCACAGTGGGGAACGCGGTGGGCTGCTCGCGTCTCGTCGACATGATGACCGAGTTTGATCTTCAGGATCTTGCGACCATTGGCGAATACATCATCTCGCGCTCAAGAGCAGTGGTTCTGGATGAAATTGCCGGCCTGCCTCATGGGGTTTGGCATAACGAGATGACGGTCGATGGTTATGGCTCACCCATCGTGTTGAAGGCTCGCCTCGAGATCAGCAACGCGGGCATCGATGTCAACTTTGACGGCACCTCCGGCGTCTCGCCTTTTGGTATTAACGTGCCACTGAGTTATACCCAGGCTTACGCGTCCTTCGGCGTGCGCTGCGTCATCGGATCCGCGGTGCCCAATAACGCGGGCTCGCTCGAACCGATCAAGATCAGCGCTCCCGCAGGCTGTATTCTGAATGCCCCACGACCGCACGCGGTTGCTGTTCGCCATGTGATTGGCCAAATGCTGCCCGACGTGGTGCTGGGCTGCATTGAACAGGCGATTCCTGGGCGAGCGCCGGCCGAAGGCAGTTCCAGCCTTTGGAACCCAATGATGACCGGCGGACCCGGGGTGCTGGATGGCCAGGAATACGGGCAAGCCACGCCTTTCTCGGTAACGATCTTTCACTCTGGCGGAACCGGAGCCCGCCCGTGGCGCGATGGTCTTTCAGCCACCGCCTTTCCGTCCGGCGTGCGCAACACACCGGTCGAGATTACCGAATCGATCGCGCCGATCATTTTTCACCGAAAGGAATTTCGGCCAGGTTCCGGCGGCGCCGGTCGCTATCGCGGGGGGCACGGCCAAACCATTGAAGTCTCTCACGCCGAGGGCGCTCCGTTTGCCATCTTCGCGCTTTTCGATCGCGTCGATTTTGCCGCCCGTGGTCGACACGGTGGCGAGGATGGCGCACCGGGTGTCGTTCAACTGATGAGCGGAAAGAAACTCAATACGAAGGGAAAACAGATCATCCCCGCCGGCGAACGGTTGCTGATGGAACTCCCGGGCGGTGGCGGATACGGAAACCCCGCCGAGCGCGATCCCCAACTACAGGATGAGGATCATCGTAACAACATGAACTGAATGATTGGTGTAACCGCTCAAGGACGATCGATTAAGGGACGCTCTCGCTTATAAGGCACCGAATCCGGGTGCGGTGGGCTATCGAGCTCTCGGGCGATACGGTGGCCATCGTAGACCGCGGCCGCGATCGTCGACGGCGCCATGCAGTCACCCACTCGGGTAAGACGAAACGGCAACGTCTCCAGATGCTGCTCCTCGTGACCTGCAAGTTCAAAGTACAGATCGCTCACCGGCTGGCGCAGCGTCACCATAACGAGCGACTGAGCCTGTAGTTCGGTTAGTTGGGATGTCGTGTTATGCGCGAACGAAAGCGTCTCATGAGAAACGTTGGTGAGCGTGTGCTTTTCGATTAAACACACCCCTTTATCCAAAAGCGTCTTCTCGATTCGGTGCTGCTCCATGGTATTTTTCGTCCAGCAGGACACTTCTGGACCCGGCGTGACCAACGTAACCGAAAGACCCCGATCCGAAAGCCAGCCCGCAATCACACCGCCCATGTAGTAATGGTCGTCGTCATAGACCACGACAGCGCCCTCCCGCGGAAGATTTCCGGCCATCAACTGGTCCGGCGTGAGGATATTCGGATGACTGGTAATACCGGCGACACCAGTCTCGGTATATCGCCCGAGACCGTCGGCTCGCCAGTGTGCGCCTGTGGCGATCAGCACCTGATCGGCCCCAAACTCGCGAACACTGTCCGCATCCATGCGACTGCCGGGAAAGAAGCTGACGTTGGGCAATTTTTCAATTTGACCCAGACGGTAGTCGCTGACCCGCTTATAACT
>RGTL01000087.1 GCA_010025385.1 Gammaproteobacteria bacterium
GAGAAAAAGGCTTTGCGATAGACCCCGATTCCCGAATACGTTAGCGCTGCTTGATCCTTCTTGTCGGTGAGCGGTCTCAAGCGATCGCCATCCAGAACAAAGTCACCCTGAGGATGATGGTCGGGGTTGGCGACCAGGATAAGATGCGCAAGATCTTCAATATGACCCGGCACAGAGGAGAGATCGAGGTCCGTCAGTACATCGCCATTCAAGACCAGAAACGGATCGCTTTTTATCTTATCAAGCGCCTGCAGAATACCCCCCCCGGTTTCGAGAGCATCGGGCGGCTCCTCAGAGATCACCACCTCGATTGAGCCTGGATTCACGCTTCGAAGATGCTTAACGATCTGATCACTGAGGTGAGCCACGTTGACGACGACATGTGTAATGCCCGCTTCGATCAACGCATCAAGATGGTGGTCAATAAGCGTCTTCCCGTCCACCTCAAGCAGCGGCTTAGGTGTCTTATCTGTGATAGGTGCAAGCCGCCGACCCCGTCCAGCGGCAAGAATCATCGCCGATAGCATGTTTGTTGAGAATCGTGTTTGGGTTGAGGGGGCGTCTTGGGATATCGATAGTGTGATCGCGTGCCTATAATAAGCCAAGTGCCCGTCGTTTTTGACGTCACTTAAAAAGTCTATGTAAAAAGCCTTAGCATGCGATGCTGAAATGAAACAAACGTATTCTGTTTTTGATTTTACCCGCGGCGCATGTATCGCGTTTTTATTAGTTCCATCTGCCACATCGGCGCAGGCGCCGGTGGTCTTCGCCGACGAGAGCACCTGCCCGGCTGATCTAATAAAGGTTCCTGATAACCTGATTCCCTATCTCGAGATGGATGCGACACGGATGCCCATCAATCTTGAGGCGGACAGCATTGATCTGCCATCTTCAGACGAACTCGAGCTTCGGGGGAATGCCTTTGCGACTCAAGGCGCTCGAGCCATCTATGCCGACGAGATCCTGTTCAACAAGAAAACCATGTCTCTGCAGGCGCAGAACGCCACGCTGTTTTCGGAACAGGGCGATCTCATCACGGCAGCAGAGCTCGATCTGGAAATAGAAACGCGGATCGGGTCTGCATCAATGGTCACGCTGCAGTTGTCTAGGCGCGACGCTATTCCTATGCGAAAGGTTCAGGATTTTTCCTCGATGACCTATGACCGTTCTGGCTTTACCGTAGCGTCGGCTGGATCCGTAGGCAGCGTCAAGGGGCCTCGAATGACCACGGCCTCACCCAATGAAATTCGCCTATCCTCTGGCGAAGCGCTTTCGCTAAGCTCAACAGAAGAAGTGTCTTTAGACGACGCGCCGGCCGAAGCACCCAAGGTAAGAGCCAAAGCGCGAGCCACGGCTGAGCGCCTCTTTCTGGAAGGGCATGATCGGGAGCGACTTCAGGATGTGGTCTACACGCGATGCGTAGCTGGAGACGACTCGGTTTTGGTGGAGGCTAAAGAGATCACGCTTGATCATGCGTCGGGGGTGGGGGTCGGGGATCACCTGAAAGTTCGTTTTTATGGCGTACCGATTGCTTATGCCCCAAGAATGAGCTTTCCGATAAACGAAGAACGGAAAAGTGGCTTGCTGTTTCCTACCGTTGGGTTCGGCGACAACTGGGGCTTTAATCTTGAGGTGCCCTATTACTGGAATATTGCCCCCGCCCGGGACGCCACGTTCTCGGCGCGATACATGGCCAAACGAGGACTTCTTGGATCCGGCGAGTTCCGCTACATGGGAGAGACTGGATTCGGTGATTACAACGGCATGCTGCGCGGAGAGTGGATGCCGGACGACGCCGAGTACGACGACAGTCGGCAGGGTTTCAGCTACCGTCACCGGCAAAATGTCGAGCGCCGGGGTTCTCGTTTGTCCTTTAATGCCAACGTAGGCTATGTATCTGATCGTGATTATTTAACCGACTTATCCAATAATCTGGAAGTGAGTAGCGCCTCACACCTTCCCCAGAGCGTTGATGTGTCCGTCAACCCGTCCGATATTTTTCTGGAAAACGAGAATTTTCAGATCAATGCCGACGTCACGGCCTATCAAACGATCGATAAAGCGGTTTCGAAAGAAAACGAGCCTTACAGTCGTTTGCCAGGTCTGCGGGTGACCTGGGACAAAGGGTTTTTTCTGGGCGCCCGGAACACCCTGAGCTATAACGAAACCCGACTGGCGCTCAAGCCGGAATTCAAATCAGAACTCATAAATTTTGACCATGCCTCCTCCTCAAAAACGACGGGTTTGCGTTGGGATACGGAGACGACGCTGGCGGCTCCGATTGAGCGAACGTTTCTGGAATTGACGCCAAAATTTACCTATGCCTATACCGCTTATGACGTGGAGAATCAGCCCGTAGACGACCCTTCGAATCCCACTCGAGGGATCTATCTTTTCGAATTGGCTTCAAAGTTGTTTCTAGAGCGCGATGTCGATTGGCGGTCAGAGGAGCACACGCAGACGCTGGTGCCGAGTCTCACCTATCGTTATGTCCCTTACGAAGATCAGGACGGATTACCGGTGTTTGACTCGGGCACCGTGGGTTTCGATAACATCGCTGATGCCTTTCTCGGCGGCGGGTTTTGGGGATCGGATCGTATTCAGAACTTCCAGGGATTCATTCTGGGCCTGTCGAGCGAAACCTATCAGTCCAGCACGGGAGATGATTTGCTTCGCTGGAGCCTGGCTCAGCAGATCTATCTGGCAGCCCGAGAGGTGACGCTGGAGTCTGCGGGCGCCGATAGCAGCGATTTCTCGCCATTGGTCGGCGACATTAGGTTTAACCTGACCCGAAACGTAAGGACCGATGGTTTTATTAACTGGAATTGGGACGAAAATCAGGTGGATCACTGGCGAGTGGGCGCGAGCTTCGATCGTGATATTCGAAGACGTCTGTCGACCTCATACAGCTGGTACGACACTTCGGATAGCCTACAGCTCGACTTCACCTGGCCGATCGCCTCCCGTTGGCAGCTCGGCGCTACCGCTCTTCGAAGTGATTCAGATGGCTCTGAGCCGGGTTATTACTCAAAGGTCACAGTCGGTTATGACGCCTGCTGCTGGGCCATTCAATTAGGCTATGAAGACCGCTCCGATGGCAGTGACCAAAAGTCGCAGTCCAAATTTATGGCGACGTTCAGCCTTCGTGGGCTCGGCAGGGTGTCGAGCGATCAGCTTGCGGGGGGCTTCACCACTTCTGTTCCCTCGCTTAACTGATGACTTCATCAGTTGTCATCCGTCTCGAGAATAAGACAGCCTGACAGATGCGATTACGCTTACCTCTGAGCATCCTGTGCGTTGGCTGGATTGTCTTGTTCAATGTGTGGGCGCAGGCGCAGACCCCAATCAATCGAGTGCTTGTGGTCGTCAATGAGAATGTGATTACCCAATCTGACCTCGATAAGCGGGTCTCGATAGCCGCGCTGGAGGCGCGCTCGGCAGGTCAAAGGGTCCCGCCCTATAAGACGCTTGCGCCACAGTTGCTGGAAGAGATGATTGTGGATCGTCTGCTACTTGAAATTGCGGCGCTTTCCAATATTTCTGTGGCGGGCCCTCAAGTGGACTACGCGCTCTCAGTAATTGCTGCTCAGAACCGGATGGGGGTCAGCGAGCTCAAAGCGGCTGTGGAACAGGCGGGGGTCAGTTTCGAGGATTATCGAGACGACTTGAAGCGCCAGCTCATTATCAGGCAGGTCATTAACGCTCGTATCGGCCGATCGGTCAGCGTGAGCGTAAATGAGATTGATGAATATCTTGCGCAGAATCCACAGCCCACAACGTCTTCAGAACGAAAGATCGAGCTCGCCCAGGTCGTCATCCCGGTTGCGCCAGGGGCGACTGCGGAGGAGCGTCTCAAGCAGCAGCGCCGGGCAGAGAATATTCGCTCTGCTTTATCAGAAGGAGTCGCTCTTGAACAGGTCGCAGAGCGATTTGCGGATGGCGGCGCAGTGGAGGTTCAGGCTTCACTCGGAATGAGGGATGCCACCCAACTTCCGGACATTTTCCTGACGGCGCTGAGTGGCGTATCGCCGGGGGGCCTTAGCGCTGTGTTTGAAACACCCAGGGGATGGCATGTGCTCAAGTTGATCCGTATTCAAGAGGGCAATGTCAAAATGGTCCAACAGCGCGAGCTACGGCACATCCTGATGCGCCAATCTGCCCTGCTGCCTAAGGATCAGGTGCGATCCCGCCTTGAGCGCACTCGCGATCGTATCCAGGCCGGTGAGGACTTCGCGACGGTGGCTAAACTGCAGTCTGAGGATGCGAGCACCCGAGCTGCAGGCGGGAGTCTTGGATGGGTGGATATCGGTACCTTACCGCCCGAATTCGAGCAAGCGATTGAGGGATTGGTCGTAAATGAGGTGAGCCCGGTCTTTGAAACTGCCGTCGGGCTCCATATTGCACAGGTGACGGGCGAGCGGGAAGTGGATATCGGTGAGGATCTTCGCCGACGTGAAGCAGAACAGAGCTTGAGGGCCAGGAAAAGTCAGGAGGCCCTGGAGCAGTGGACCCAGTCGTTGCGGGAAGAGGCTTACGTTCAGTACCGGGTTCAGTTTGATGACTAACAGCGCCCCGGTTACCCGGGGCGCTGTATCTATCCGCCCAATACGCGAAGGCCGCTTGAAAGTTATTTCGGCCCGCTAGTGAACTCTGGATAAGCCTCCAGGCCGCATTCGGATACGTCTACGCCGCGGTATTCTTCCTCTTCACTGACCCGCAGGCCAACCACGGCCTTAATCGCGCCCCATGTGATAAGGCTGGCAATAAAGACAAAACCAAAGATGACGGCAGCGCCGATGATCTGCGTGACCACACTCGCGTCGCTATTGGTTAAAGGCACCGCTAACAGACCCCAGATACCCACCACGCCATGGACGGAAATGGCACCGACCGGATCATCTATTTTCAGTCGGTCGAGCCCCAGCACTGAGAGCACCACAATGAGGCCGCCCACAGCGCCGATGAGCGTAGCCGCGAGCGGTGAGGGTGCTAATGGTTCTGCGGTGATTGCGACCAAACCTGCCAGCGCACCGTTAAGCACCATGGTTAGATCAGCCCGGCCCAGGACCAGCTTGGCCGTCAACAACGCGGCCACGACACCTCCGGCAGCCGCTGCGTTGGTGTTAACAAAGATAGCGGCTACTGCGTTTGCCTCACTTACACTGGATACCACCAGCTCGGAGCCCCCGTTGAAACCGAACCAACCCAGCCACAGGATGAAGGTACCTAACGTGGCCAGCGGAAGATTGGCGCCAGGTAAAGCCTGCACCTTACCGTCCTTGCTGTACTTTCCTTTTCGAGCGCCAACTAGCCATACGCCGGCAAGGGCTGCGGTTGCACCGGTCAGGTGAACCACGCCGGATCCGGCGAAATCAGAAAACCCCATTTCGTTGAGAAAACCCCCGCCCCACTTCCAAAACCCTTGGATCGGGTAGATAAAACCGGTCAATACGACACAGAACGCTAGGAATGGCCAAAGCTTCATACGTTCTGCAACGGCCCCGGAAACGATCGACATGGCGGTAGCCACAAACACAACCTGGAAAAAGAAATCAGATCGCCCCGAGTAATAAGACCCGTCATACCAGCTTTCGCCCGTTGCGCTTAGCACCGCGGCCGGATCATTTTCGCTGCCGAGCAGGAAACTGAGGCCGGGCCAGATGCTGTTCACGGCCGAGTCGCCGGGATACATCAGGTTATATCCGATCAACATGTACATGATGCAGGCAATTGCGTAGAGCGCCACGTTCTTGGTCAGGATTTCAGTCGTGTTTTTGGCTCGAACGAGGCCCGCCTCCAGCATAGAAAAACCTGCGGCCATCCACATCACAAAGGCGCCCATGACCAGAAAATAAAAGGTGTCCAGTGCATACCTTAAGTTAAGAATATCTTCCACTTTTTTTCTCTCCCATTAAAAATAGAATTAGAGCGTGCTGCCTAGATGGCATCGGTCCCTGTTTCGCCGGTGCGGATCCGCATAACCTGCTCAATCTCGTAAACGAAAATCTTTCCGTCGCCGATCTTTCCAGTCTTCGCGGCATCGCTGATGGCCTCGATCGCCTGATCGACCAGATCCGCTGTAATGGCAATCTCAAGCTTGATCTTCGGAAGAAAATCGACCGCGTACTCCGCGCCGCGGTAAAGTTCTGTATGGCCTTTCTGGCGACCAAAGCCTTTAACCTCGGTAACCGTCATTCCTTTAATGCCGATCTGTGCAAGAGAATCTCGGACGTCATCAAGCCGAAAGGGCTTAATTACTGCGGTGACGAGCTTCATGTGTGCCTCCCTGTGAAAAAATTACTGGACCAAGGGGTATTACCCCGCTTAAATAACCTCAGTCAGATATAAGCAATTTTTGTGCCAGGATAAAAAGGCTTAAAAATTAGGTACTTTTTAAGATCAAGCTGACGAATGCACTCTAAAAACACACGCGGGTTTCAACACGCCCTTGATTGGTGCGTTCTTTGCCTTGATCTTGGCACTGCTAATATGAAAACCAATCAACCTAGCCGCCACGTGACACTCCGATATGAATACGCCATTTAAGAAAATCGCGCAGTCTCTCCAGGATGCTTTGCCTGGAGATCTTGCAGATGAAGTGAGGTCGAACCTCAAGATTCTGGTCGAGGCGTCCTTACAGAAAATGAATCTTGTGACGCGCGAGGAATTAGTGGTTCAAGAAAAAATACTGGCTCGAACGCGCGAGCAGTTAGAGACGCTTCTGGCTCGGGTGGAGGCACTAGAAAAAGACCAGCAGTAGCGGCAGTCAGATCACTTATCCCAAGGACGGGACTTTATGACAAGGAGAGGTCAACATGTCTTTTGCAAAGCTGCGCAGTCGTGCAGATGTAGGGCTTGATGCACCTGCGGTCTCGGTAGAAGTTCATCTTTCTGGAGGCCTTCCGTCGTTCGCTATCGTCGGACTTCCTGAAGCAGCGGTTCGTGAGAGTCGTGAGCGCGTTCGAAGTGCCATTTTAAATTCGGGATTCGATTTCCCTCCGAGACGAATCACGGTCAATCTTGCACCAGCGGATCTTCCGAAGCAGGGCGGGCGTTTTGATCTTCCCATCGCTCTGGGGATTCTCATCGCGACTAGCCAATTGACCCCGCGTGATGAAGACATCGGGGTTGAATACCTTGGAGAGTTAGGGCTTGATGGCAGGCTGAGATCGGTGCCCGGTGTGCTTCCTGCTGTGATACGCGCCGGCAAAAATCGATCCGCCCTTATGCTGCCGCTGGACAATCTAAATGAGGCGCGCCTCGTCGCAGGAATCAGACTCTCGCCTGCTGCGAGTCTTTCCGAGGCCGCCGCGCATATTGCAGGTCAAGCTCAGCTGGATCCGGGCGAGAATCCTCTCAGTCAGACGACGCCTTTAAAAGATGTGCAGCATCTGGATCTAAAAGAGGTTCGGGGCCAAGCGCTAGGCCGCCGCGTGCTGGAGATTGCCGCCGCAGGCGGGCATTCCATGCTCATGGTGGGCCCACCAGGGTGCGGCAAGACTATGCTCGCAGAGCGTTTACCCGGCATACTGCCAAAGTTGACTCAAACTGAGGCGATCGAGGTCGCGGCCATTCAGTCAATCTCAAACGGAGGATTTGAGCCTCATTCTTGGGGACAAAGACCGTTTAGGGCGCCGCATCATAGCGCTTCAGCCGTGGCCTTAACGGGGGGCGGTTCGAGGGTCCAGCCCGGTGAGGTGTCTTTGGCCCACCATGGCGTCTTATTTCTGGATGAGCTTGCTGAGTTTCCGCGATTTATTCTTGACCAGTTGCGCGAGCCGCTGGAATCTGGAGTGATTCGAGTGGCTCGAGCGAGCCGAAGCGTAACCT
>RGTL01000088.1 GCA_010025385.1 Gammaproteobacteria bacterium
TGATCAATCAGCGTCAGCAGTTCGGTCTCACTCGTCGTGTCAGGCAGTTTGTGCTCGAATGAGCGCATGCCGGCCTCGAGTGTCTGTTTGCCCTTGTTGCGCACATACACCTGACTTGCCGGATCCTCACCCACCAGCACTACGGCAAGGCCAGGTATCAGTCCGTGATCCTTTTGAAGATCGGCAACTACCTGCCCGACGCGCTCACGCAACTTCTCGGCAAATGCCTTGCCGTCAATTTTTTTCGCCATGGAATCTGCCTTTATAACCTTTGTAAAAGAGCGCGCCATGAGCGCGCTATCGGATCAGGCCGCGCTAACCTGCACGGCGCAGTATTTCACTTCTGCAATCTTGCCCACCGGATCGAGTGCCGCATTGGTCAGCAAATTGGCCGCCGCTTCGTGATAACAGAACGGAATGAATACCTCCCCGGGGCGCATGCCACTATCGGCGCGGGCAAGCGCGACGACTTCGCCGCGACGTGAGGCCACCTTGATGGCGCCACCCTCGCTTACGCCGAGCTTCTTGAGATCCTCAGGGTGGGCACTCACGACGGGCTCGGGCTCGATGGCGCTTAGGACCTGCGAGCGTCGAGTCATAGAGCCCGTGTGCCAATGCTCGAGCTGCCGACCGGTAATCAGGACAAACGGAAACTCCGTATCCGGCAGCTCATTGGCGCTTAAAAGGCTCGCCGGTACAAATTTGCCGCGTCCGTCTGCCGTGGGAAAGTTCTCCTTGAACACCACGCCCTGCCCCGGATCATGATCACCGGCACAAGGGTAGGTAATGCTGTGCTGCGTCTCCAGACGATCCCAGGTCATGCCGGCAATGCTCGGCATGGCGCCGCGCATTTCCTCAAAGACATCTTTGGCATGCGGATAATTCCAGTCGAGCCCAAGGCGCTTGGCAATCTCCTGAATGATCCATAGGTCCTGGCGCGCGTCGCCCGGGCAATCGAGCGCCTGACGCCCGAGCTGCACGCGTCGATCGGTGTTTGAGAAGGTGCCTGTTTTTTCAGGAAACGCGGAGGCCGGCAACAACACATCGGCAAAGGCGGCAGTCTCCGTAAGAAAGATATCCTGAAGCACCAGATGATCAAGCGCTGCCAACCCGGCCCGGGCATGATTCAGATCGGGATCTGACATCGCTGGGTTTTCGCCCATGATGTACATGCCGCGGATCTCGCCATCGTAGGCTTTATCCATGATCTCAACGACTGTGAGCCCAGGATTAGGATCCAACTCGGCGTGCCAGTACTTGGCAAAGAAATCATGGGCTTCTTTGTTGTCTACACGACGGTAGTCGGGGAACATCATGGGAATAAGCCCCGCGTCCGAGGCGCCCTGCACGTTGTTCTGACCGCGCAAGGGATGCAGGCCCGTACCGGGCCGACCGATGTTACCGGTCATCAAAGACAGGGCAATCAGGCAACGTGCGTTATCCGTACCGTGCACGTGCTGGCTGACACCCATGCCCCAAAAAATAATCGACGCTTTGGAACGGGCATACACGCGGGCGCAAGCCCGGATCACGTCCGCCTCAATGCCGCAAATAGGCGCCATTTCCTCGGGGCTGAATTCCTTGACGCGTTCGCGAAGCTCCTCAAAGTTATGGGTGCGCGTGGCAATAAACTGCTCATCGACCAGATCCTCATCGATGATCGTGTGGATCATGGCATTCAGAAGCGCGACGTCGGTATCGGCACGAAACTGCAGGAAACGATCGGCATGGCGCGCAAGCTCGGTGCGCCGCGGATCCATGACGATCAGCGTGGCGCCTTTTCGGGCCGCGTTTTTAATAAAGGTCGCCGCCACCGGATGATTGCCGGTCGGATTGGCGCCAATCACGACGATCACTTCGGCGTGAGCGGCGTCTTCAACCTGATTGGAGACCGCGCCTGAACCGATGCCCTCGAGAAGCGCGGCTACCGACGAGGCATGACACAGTCTGGTGCAGTGATCGACATTGTTGGTGCCAAAGCCTGCGCGCACGAGTTTTTGAAACAGGTACGCCTCTTCGTTACTACCCTTCGCAGAACCGAAACCGGCGAGCCCCTTGGCGCCGAGCTTCTGCTTGACGGCATTAAGCCCTTGCGCGGAGAAATCAAGCGCTTCTTCCCATGTAGCGGGCCGAAACATCTTGGATGGATCTGCCGGGTCAAAAAATTCATTCAATCCTTTGGGGACGCCTTCTTTTCGAATCATCGGCTGCGTCAGACGCTCCGGGTGGCTGACGTAGTCAAATCCATAGCGGCCCTTAACGCACAACCGTCCGTGGTTCGCCGGCCCGTTTCGGCCAGTGACATATTGAATGCGGTTACCCTTCACGTGATAGGTCAGCAGGCACCCGACACCGCAATACGGACAGACCGAATCGACTTTTTTGTCGATGGCTTCAAGGCCCACGTTGTTGGCGGGCATTAGCGCACCCGTCGGACACGCCTGTACACACTCGCCGCAGCCCACACAGGAACTGGCGCCCATATCGTCACCCAGATCAAACACGATTTGGGCATGAGCACCGCGAAAGGCAAGACCGATCACATCGTTGTTCTGCTCTTCGCGGCAGGCTCGAACGCAGCGCGTGCACTGGATACAGCTTTCCAGATTGACCGCGATTGCCGGATGGGAGGTATCCGCCTGAGGCTGATGCCGACCACCAAACCGGCTGCCGCTGATCTCGTGTTTTTCACACCAGTGATCGAGCTCTGACTTATTAGAGTGGCTCGCCGTGCCGACTTCACCGCGCAACAGTTCAAGCACGAGCGACTGGGAGCGACGAGCACGCTCGTTATCTGACGATACCTTCATACCCTCAGACGGGTAACGACAACAGGACGGAGCCAGCACCCGCTCACCGTCAATTTCAACCACACAGGCCCGGCAGTTACCCGCAGTGGCAAGACCATCGGAGTAACACAGATGAGGAATTTCCACCCCCTGCCGCCGGGCCGCCTGCAAGATCGTCTCGCCCTGCAGGGCTTCGACCGACTGATTGTTAAGAGTGAACGTTACGCCTTGTGGGCTCGCTTGCGTCATGGTCATTCGCTCGTTATCTCGTGCGGGAAATATTTAATCGTACAGCGGATCGGGTTGGGCGCCGCCTGTCCGAGACCGCAAATGGAGGCATCCTCCATCACGGTGGCCAACTCCTCAAGAAGCGTGGTATCCCAGGTCGGGTTTTCCATCAGTTGGGCCGCTCGGTCACAGCCCACACGGCACGGCGTGCATTGGCCGCAGGATTCGTGGGCAAAAAATTTCATGGTGTTGCGTGCGACGTCGCGAATACGGTCGTGGTTTGAGAGCACTACCACCGCGGCCGATCCAATAAAGCAGCCATGCGCCTGGAGCGTGTCGAAATCGAGTGGCTCATCCGCTAACGATGCCGGGAGGATGCCGCCGGATGCCCCGCCGGGGAAGTAGCCGTACAGCTCGTGACCGTCGGGCATACCGCCGCAGTACTCGTCGATGAGTTCACGCACACTGATGCCCGCGGGCGCCAGATGAACGCCGGGCTTGTTGACGCGCCCGCTGACCGAGAACGAGCGCAAGCCTTTACGGCCACGCCGTCCTTGAGAGGAGAACCACTCGGGGCCTTTCTCGGTGATATCCCGAACCCAGTAAAGCGTCTCGCAGTTGTGCTCAAGCGTAGGCCGACCGAAAAGGCCCACCTGGGCCACATACGGCGGCCGAAGCCGCGGCAGGCCCCGCTTGCCTTCGATGGATTCGATCATGGCGGATTCTTCGCCACAAATGTAGGCACCCGCGCCACGGCGAATAATAATTTTTGGAAGCGGGCGATCAAAGGCGCTCTGCAGTTCGCGCACGGCCTCGTTGAGGATCTCAATCACGCCGGGATACTCATCCCGGACATAGAGATAGCAAGTGTCGATACCGACCACCTTTGCAGCTACCACCACCCCTTCGAGGAAGCGATGCGGGTCACGCTCGAGGTAGTACCGATCTTTAAACGTTCCGGGCTCACCTTCATCAATATTGACGGCCATCAGCCGCGGCGAGGGTTGTTCGCGCAGAATGCGCCACTTGCGCCCGGCCGGAAATCCAGCGCCACCCAGGCCTCTAAGACCCGACGACTCCAGACCGTCGACAATTCTTTCGGCCAGCGCCGGATCATCATGGCACTGCCGCGCCAACACGTAGCCCCCCTGCTCTGCGTAGTCCGCATAACGCACCCAATCGGCTGGTGTGTTGGGTCCGGTATCTCCGGCATTCACATGCCCAATAACCGTGTCGGCACTCGCATGGCCGACCGGGTACTGCCCGACTACCGCCACCGGGGCCTGCTCACAGCGTCCCACACAGGGCACCCGTTGAATACGCACCGACGAACCGATTTTGGACTCAAGGCTTGCAATCAGAGTTTCGGCACCGGCCATGGCGCAAGAGACCGAATCGCATACGCGTACGGTGAGCTCGGGCGGTGCGGTCTCTCCTGAGCGCACGACATCAAAGTGGTGATAAAACGTAGCCACTTCATAAACTTCTGCCGGCGCCAGTTTGAGTAAATCAGCCAACGCCACCAGATGTCGGTCGGGAAGATGTTTAAAGTGATCCTGGATCCGGTGCAAACACTCGATCAGGTTATCGCGCTCTAATGCGAGCCCTTCCACCAGCGAGGCGACCTCCTCCCTGGCAGAGGCATCCACCGCGCGGCCTTTGCCAGCCGCTCTCAACCGGGCGGGCTGCCCTTGGGTTTTTTTCATAATTACTGCCGGAGTACGATAACGACGGAGAGAGTTTACCTTGATGTGCCGACTAATTTGATAGGCTTTACGGATGGGCTCATCGGGAACGACGCAGATAAGACGGATCGTTTCGCCTTTAAAAACCGTGGACTGCCTGAGTCGGGCGTCGGGCATGTTTGACTCCTAAGCAAAGGTCAACCTTTGGTCCCATAATTAGCCCTTCTTTCGCGCTTACTCCCTTACGCCTTTACGCCCTTACGGCCATTTTGATTGCTACCCAACATGCTGGAAGCCCGAAAAGTCACCTGCGTTAAGGGTCAACGCCTACTGTTTGATCAGATCGATCTATCGGTCCGGCCCGGCGAGATCTGGCAGATCGCCGGAAGCAACGGCGCCGGCAAGACCAGTCTGTTGCGGATTCTCTGTGGCCTCAGCAGGCCTGAGGAAGGCGAGATTTTCTGGGATGGCGCACCGGTGGCGTCCACTCTGACGACTTTCCGCGCCTCACTGGCATTCTTGGGTCATGCCCCCGGGGTCAAACTGGATCTGAGCGCGCGCGAAAACCTCGAGTTCTCTAACGCATTGGGTATGAACGCGCCCCCCTGCTCCATCGACGAGGCGTTAAATGAAGTGGGGTTGGTAAAAAGTGCGGATCTACTCTGTCGATACCTGTCTGAGGGGCAGCGCCGACGAGTGGCGATCGCTCGCCTGTACTTAAGCGCTGCACGACTGTGGATTCTCGATGAACCGCTAGCCGCCATTGACCATAGCGGTATCGAGAGGTTTTCTGATCGACTGGAGATTCATCTATCGGAAGGCGGGCTTGTCGTCCTGACCAGTCATCAACCTCTCGCGCTTCGCCATCATACAGCGAAGACGCTCGCGCTCGGGCAGGCACGATGAGCGGCCTCGCCTCGATATTCAGCGCCGTCATCAAGCGCGACTTGCGGCTGGTGGCTCGCCGAATGAGCGAGATGGCCCACCCGGTTCTATTCTTTATTATTGTGGTGTCGCTCTTTCCGTTTGGTGTGGGCTCGGATCCGCTGCAACTCGCTAAAATTGGCTCCGGCATTATCTGGGTCGGCGCCTTGCTTGCGACGCTGCTTGCCCTTGAGGGTCTTTTTCGTTCTGACTATGACGATGGCTCGCTCGAGCAGATAATCCTGAGCGGGCAACCTCTGACCGTGCTGGTACTGGCCAAGGTGTTTGTGCATTGGTGCGCGACCGGACTGCCTCTGATCGTGGTCACGCCGCTATTGGGCGTTTTCCTGGATCTGGACGGACAGGTCCTCATCGCGCTCCTGGCGTCGCTGGCGTTGGGCACCCCCACACTCAGCCTGATCGGCGCCGTCGGGATTGCGCTGACTGTCAGCATCAAACGCAGCGGGCTGCTACTGACGCTGCTTGTCCTGCCGCTTTATATCCCCGTTCTGATATTCGGCGCCGGCGTGGCGGTGGCTGCCCAGGCTGGCCTACCCACCGCTGGGCACTTTTATCTGCTGGGCGCCATGTCGGTACTGTCGTTAGTGCTGGCCCCTATCGCTGCGGCGGCCGCGCTTCGGATCAGCGTCAGCTGACCCGCCAGGGCCGATCGCCTTACCCACAGACCGGGAGCAACGGAACTACTCGTCGGTGACACAGCCCTCGCTGGCGGTTTTGACGTTCTTGATGTATTTGAAGAGCGTGCCGCGAGTGGCCTTGTATGGAGGCATGGTCCAACTCGCGCGACGCTTTTCCATTTCTTCCACACTAAGATCCACATCGATCGTATTGGCATCGGCATCCAGACGGATCACATCGCCATTTTGTATCAGACCGATCGGTCCGCCCTCCTGAGCTTCAGGCACCACGTGGCCAATAATGAAACCGTGCGATCCACCCGAAAACCGCCCGTCAGTAATCAAGGCCACATCTGATCCGAGTCCGGCGCCCATGATCGCGGACGTGGGCGTGAGCATCTCAGGCATTCCCGGTCCACCTTTCGGTCCGGAGTAGCGAATCACGATGACATCGCCCTTCTGGATCTCTCCGTCCTCAAGCGATTTGAGCATCGCCTCTTCGTCGTCATACACCCGCGCGGGGCCGCTGAACTGACGCCCCTCCTTTCCTGTGATCTTGGCCACCGCTCCGCCAGGGGCCAAATTGCCTTTGAGAATCCGGATATGACCCGTCTCCTTAATCGGATCACTGAGCGGGTGGATCACATCCTGACCGGCGGTCAAATCCGGTAGCTGCGCGAGATTTTCGTTGATGGTCTTGCCCGTCACCGTCATGCACTCGCCATGCATCAAACCCTCTTTAATGAGGTAGCGCATCACGGCAGGAATACCCCCTACGTTGTGCAAATCCTCCATGACGTACTGGCCACTCGGCTTGAGATCCGCGATGAACGGGATGCGATCACTGATGGACTGAAAATCATCGATCCCAAGATCCACATCGACAGCGCGCGCCATCGCGATCAAATGCAGCACGGCATTGGTGGATCCACCCAGTGCCGAAACCACCACCATGGCATTTTCGAATGCCTCCCGGGTCATGATGTCCCGTGGTCGCAGGTCGATCTCGAGCAGATGACGGACCGCATGACCGACACGGAAGCACTCGTCCATCTTCTCCGGGGTAACCGCCGGGGTGGACGAACTGTAAGGCAGTGACATCCCCATCGCTTCGATCGCGCTCGCCATGGTATTTGCGGTATACATCCCGCCACAGGCGCCCGCACCTGGGCAGGCGTTATTGACGATGTCCTGACGCTCATCGTCGTCGATGGTGTTGGCGATGTACTGGCCGTAACTTTGGAACGCGGACACGATATCAATCACCTGCTTGCCCGCCGTGTGGCCTGGTTTGATCGTCCCGCCGTACACCATAAGGCCCGGCCGATTCACCCGGCCCATCGCCATCAGGCAGCCCGGCATGTTTTTATCGCAGCCCGGCACAGTCACCAGCGCGTCGTACCACTGGCCACCCATCACCGTTTCGATGGAATCGGCAATAATGTCCCGAGACTGCAGGGAGTAGCGCATCCCCGTGGTGCCCATCGATATACCGTCGCTTACGCCAATCGTGTTGAACCGCATGCTGACCAGACC
>RGTL01000089.1 GCA_010025385.1 Gammaproteobacteria bacterium
GGAAAGTTTATCGTTCAGACTAACCTTGCCCTGTAAGGGTCGTGCGACGTCCCGTACACTGTCCTCCAGACCATGCTCGTTGCTGGCGACCGCTCTGAGGATATCGAGCTCTTCAATCATCCGGATATCCCCCTGGCCCGATGCCACAGGCATCTGGGAAATACCTGTCAGGGCCATTCGCGCAATGACCTCACGAAGCGTCTCGCTGGGATCGGCAAAGGTGACGTTTTGAGCGCGTTCCGCGATAAGCTCTTGGACGCTGCCCAAGTTGGCTTCGGGAGAGAAGTAGCCCATATCTCTCATCCACTCGTCGTTGAAGCATTTGCTGATGTAGCGATCCCCGGAATCACAGACAATGGCGACGACAATTTTTCCCGGTCCCAATCGTCGAGCTTCCTGCAACGCGCCGTAAAAAACGGTCCCGGTTGATCCTCCTGAAAGAATCCCCTCCTGCCGGGCCAGTCGACGCGCCATCAAAAAGGAGTCCCGGTCGGAGACATTGATCACCTCATCAACCACGCCGAGGTCCAGGGTATCGACCATAAAATCATGGCCAATTCCTTCGACGCGATAAAGTGATGGCGTGCTCCATTCGCCTTTTTCGTGCGCCTCCTTGTAAATACTGCCGAACGGGTCCGGCCCGACAATGCGAACGGTTCGGCCGGCCTCGGCCGCTTTTTCCTTTAAATACTTGCCCGTTCCAGAAATCGTGCCGCCCGTCCCCAGGCCCGCAACGAACGAATCGATCTTCCCGTCTGTCGCCTCCCAGATTTCAGGCCCCGTAGTGAGGTAATGGGCTTCCGGGTTGTGCGGATTGGAATATTGATCTGTATAAAACGCCCCAGGCGTTTCCCGGGCAATCCGTTTTGCTACTTCGACGTAACTGTCAGGATGATGATGATCCAGTTCGGTGGCGGTTACGATAACCTCCGCTCCGTAGGCCTTAAGCATGTCGATTTTTTCCTGGCTCATCTTGTCCGGAATCGTAAACACGCATCGGTAACCTCGGGCGGCCGCCGCCATAGCAAGACCCAAGCCTGTATTCCCGGATGTGCTCTCGACAATCGTACCGCCGGGTTTAAGCAGACCGGCTTCTTCGGCCCGGTTTACCATATTGATCGCCATTCGATCTTTAACCGAGCCCGACGGATTAAGGTTTTCCATTTTCGCGTAAACGGTTGCCATGTCTGGTTCTACAATATTATTGAGGCGCACGAGCGGCGTACCGCCTACGAGGTCAACGACGCTATCGACTGATTTCATGACAAGTCCTTTTTGGAGTCCGTTAAAGCCAAACGTTTTGAAAGAGAAGCGCTTGTGGGTTAGATGTCAGCATCGGCATTTAAGCGCTCGCTAGATCCTCGACGGCGGCAATCGCTTGATGGATATCTTCCTCGTCGGTGAAATACCCTGGGGCAAAGCGGACGGTGCCTTTTTGGGATACGGTTCCCAGAAGTTCGTGAACATCTGGCGCGCAGTGAAGTCCAGGCCGAACACAAACCGCATGGTCAGCATCAAGCATGGTTCCAACCTGATCGGCGGGGAGATCACGGATGTTGATGGATAGGGTTGAGACCCGAGGTTGACCCGCCTGAGGACCGTAGGTCTTGACCCCCTCCAAGGCGTTAAAGGCCTCAAGCAACCGGTTGGCGACTGCGCTTTCGGTTTCATGAATGTGGGCAAGTGCGAATCCGCATGCCTGCTGATGAGTGGCGTCGTCCGGCGCGCCATGGGACTTGCCGAGTTCAGCGAACCACTTTTGTGCCGCATTCAAACCGGCTATTCCAGGGAGGCAATGGGTGCCGGTTTCAAGGCGATAGGGATACTCATCGGGCTGAAAGGGAGAGATTGAGTTGACCCCCGTGCCACCCACCCGAGGGGGTCGAATCTCGACGCCCTCGCCAACAATCATTCCGCCGATGCCCATCGGTCCGAACAGCCCCTTGTGGCCGGTGTATACGAGGACATCGACACCCCATTCATCCATCGCAATCGGCACGACGCCCGCGGTTTGGCAGGAATCAAGAATAAACAGTGCATCCGTTTCATTTACCAACTTTCCTATAGCGAACGCATCTTGAAGAGATCCCGTGACGTTCGATGCATGATTGATAACGACGGCTTTGGTATTCGGTTTTATGCTTTTGCGTATTTCATCGGGATCGACATACCCCTGACCATCCGCGGTTACTCGAGTCACTTCGACGTCTTGATCGCGTTCGAAATGATTCGCCGGTCGAAGCACGCAGTTGTGTTCCATTCGAGTAATAACTAGATGATCGCCGGGGTTAAGGATTCCGCCCAGAGCGGCATTCATAGAATCCGTGGCGTTCTGAGAAAACGTCACCCTGCCGGGATCGCCTGCGAATCCGAAGAACTGACCCAGCAGTCGTCGGGTTTGGACGATCATGGTCTCAGCCTCGACCGCTAATTCGTGCCCTGAACGACCGGGGTTTACGCCATGGCTTCGAAAGAATTGGTCCATGAATTGATAGACCGCCTCAGGCTTTGGAAGCGTGGTGGCGGCATTGTCGAAGTAATAATGGTCTTTCATGATCGTCTCTGGGTATTGGGCGTTATGACGTGTAAGCGATGAGCATGTTCCTAGGTACCGTTTACCGAGCTGTGGTGCGTCAGGGAATTTCGACGACGGGAAATCACAAACGTTTCGTCGTGAAACCAGATGCCTTTATGTTTCTGGAGAATTTTTTGGGTGGCCTCGAGATAAGCACCTGACATGACCGCTTCTTGGAGGCGACCGTCTTCGATCTGAGCGACATAAGTGCAAGCGTTCCATGCAGCAAACAGGGTGGAGGTGCCGATGCTCTCGGCGATCTCGTTCGGCAGGGTTTTCATCTGATAAGTGAGTAAAGACTTGCTGTCCGAGCCGGAGTTGAAGTTGTAATTGGCCGCGGCTCGCCCGAGTTTCGCTTTTAGTGTTTTGATGAGCTCGTGCCGATCCACCTGGAATGGCCTTTCATCGGGCCAGATCGAGTGAATCAGTTCCATGCCGGGGTCCCGGCCTGAGGATTGCACGGCGAGCAAACGACCGCCGGGACGCAGGCTTCGCACCAAGGGCGCGAGCACTTTGTCGACCTTAAAGCTGGCGCCCATTCGAGCCCGCCACGGTTGGGCGGCCAAAATGAGGTCGTAGTCTCCGGATACCTGACCGCGTCTGGGGATTACGGAGTCCAGAAGAAAGCGATTGTCCTCCCGGAAGATAACCAGAACGGATGGCCTGACGTAACGCGGATTACCGGTTTTCTCACTCACTTTGACCTCCCATCCATCAACCAGAAGGTCATCGATAGCGCGCAGTTGCTCGCCATAAGCCTGTGCAGACGAGCCATGCAGCGCGATCTCGTGCCAATTTAGTGCTGCGGCTGAAGAGATGTTCCCAGGCATCAGCCAGGGCGCTTCACTGTAGAGCAAATTCGTAATGCATATGACGCTCGCAGGGTGCTCCGCGAAGCGATCAGGCAGATTTTCAAGACATAGCCGAACATCCTCGAGACTGATTTCTTTGCCGACGACGAACAAAGGAATGGTTGGGAATTTCTGGTGTGTTGAACGCAGCAGATGGCTAAGCACCGATCCATCGCCGACGCCGGCATCGAATATTCTGAGGGCTGGAGGGGAGGGCTGAATATGGGAGAGCTCATGAGCCGCTCGCTCTGCGACTTTCCACTTCTCATCCGTGGTGTTAACAAACCCGAGGTACTTCTGGCGGTTATCGTAAAACCGAAACGGTCGCCCTCCAGATGAAGGCTGGCTGAGCGATCTCGGGGATGGGGAAGGTAGCGAGGGCCTTCCCCCGGCGTTGGTCTCTGGAGCGGCGACATTGCTGATCCCTTGACCCATCGGATGCATGAAGGATCGGATTTTCTTGATTGTCTTTAACGTTATGCCCTTGCCTTCGCGCAGTCGTTGGCAGAGCTTGCCATCATTGACCGCGCGTCTGCCGAAGGTGGATTCGGCAAGCTTATTGATTAGGCAGTAGTGCTCAATATCGCTCAGTAGTGCCCAGACGTCTTCTGAGAGCAATAAATCGAAACGTGATTCAAGCGAAGATTTAACCAATTGGGTCGCCAGAGATGTTGCGGGGGCCCCGGGTCGCGGCTTCACGAAGCGACCCTGGACATCTCATAATGACTCGGTGTGTTCAATACGGCAGTGTTTACAAGGGTGACAGAAAAAAACTTTAAAGCGATATGGGATAAAAAGCGTGAGCTACTCTTGGATAATCCGGAGAAGGCGATCGTTACCGTGAAGGCCGACAGCGAACTGGTCGAAGGATTCATGAGTCGTGTCAAAGTTCGAGACTTTGAGGTGATTGTTGATCAGCACAAAGGGATGGGTGGGTTCGATAAGGGTCCTCGTCCGAGCGAGTACGTTCTTGCAGCCCTAGCAGCCTGTCATGAAGTAACCTATCGACTTCATGCCGATGCGCTTGGTATTCCTCTGGAAAGCGTTTCGGTCAGCGTTACTGGGCACTCTGATGCAAGAGGATTTTTTCGATTGAACGAAAATACGCGCGCGGGTTTCTCAAAGATTACAGGAGAAATCCGAATTCGAAGTAGCGCCACTGATGACGATCTGCAGCGCTTAAAACTCAGCGTTAACAGCGGATGTCCTGTGTTGGATGATCTGACCCAGCCGGTACCGGTCGATCTTGTACTCATCCGCGATTAGGCAATACACTGACCCTATATGAGTAAAACCTTCGCTTGAGAGGGGTCCGACCTTTATGATCAATGAAATCGACGAGATCCGTCGCGTTCTCGTCCAATCCAAAATTATTGCCGTGGTGGGTCTCTCAGCGAATTGGTGGCGGCCCAGCTTCTTCGCCGCAAAATACATGCAGGATCACGGATATCGGATTATTCCGGTGAATCCCAACTACGAAACGGTTCTCGGCGAAACGTGCTACCCCACCCTTGAGGCGATCCCCTCGGACATCGCGGTCGACATGGTTGACGTGTTTCAGCGTCCCGAGGCTACACCGCCTTTGGCTGAAAGCGCGGTGGGTATTGGGGCGAAAGTGTTCTGGCTCCAGTTGGGAGTCGTTAATGACGATGCAGCACGGATAGCGCACTCGGGGGGCCTGGATGTGGTCGCTGATCGTTGCGTGAAGATCGAGCACGGTCGACTTCTCGGCGGGTTGGGTTTATTCGGCGTGACGACAAACGTCATCTCAGCCAAACGCCCGAAGTGGCTTGTCTATTAAGGAGGTAGTCATGGCTGATCGAGAGTTCGGATTCGAGACCCTTTGCCTGCATGCGGGGCAATTGCCTGATGCGGCTACCGCATCGCGGGCGACGCCGATCTATCAGACCACCTCTTATGTGTTCGACAGTACGGATCATGCGGCCAGTCTTTTTAATCTGCAGACGTTCGGCAACGTTTATTCAAGGATGATGAATCCCACCAATGCGATTCTTGAGGAACGTTTGGCGACACTGGAAGGTGGGCGCGCGGGCTTGGTTGTGGGTTCCGGCATGGCCGCTCAAATGGTGGCACTCTTAACGCTGCTGGAGGCGGGCGATGATCTCGTTGCCTCGCGTACCTTATACGGGGGAACCTACTCACAATTCGATTACACGTTTCGCCGGATGGGCATCAATACCATCTTTGTCGATCCGGATGATCCTGAAAATTTTGCCCGCGCCATAACTCCTGCAACGAAAGCGGTCTATGGCGAAACGATTGGCAATCCGTTGAATAATGTTTTTGATATCGCCGCTGTCGCGGATATCGCGCATGATGCGGGTGTCCCCCTAGTGATGGACAACACATTCGGTACGCCATATCTTTGCAGGCCGTTTGAGTTTGGTGCTGATATCGTTGTGCACTCTGTGACCAAATGGATTGGCGGGCACGGGACATCCATTGGGGGAGCGATCGTTGAGTCAGGTAAATTTAATTGGGATAACGGAAAGTTCCCGGGTTTGACCGAGCCTTCTAAGGGTTATCACGGAATCCGCTTCTACGAAACATTTGGCGATTTCGGATTCATCACCAAAGCGCGGATGGAAACCCTTCGAACCCTCGGCCCGACGATGAGCCCACTCAGCGCATTTCTGTTTATTCAAGGCCTAGAGACGCTTCCGCTACGCATGGATCGGCACTGCTCCAATACGCTGCAAGTGGCCCAACATCTTCAGGCCCACCCGGCCATCTCCTGGGTGAAATACGCGGGACTCGAAGACAACCCCTACCATGCCTTAGCGCGCAAATATCTGCCGCGAGGTGCGGGTGGAGTGCTCACCTTCGGTATAAAAGGGGGTGAGGCTGCTGGGATTAAGTTTATAGAGAGCGCTCAATTTCTAAGTCATTTGGCAAACGTGGGCGACGCCAAAACGCT
Source organism: Gammaproteobacteria bacterium (assembly GCA_010025385.1). GTDB lineage: Bacteria > Pseudomonadota > Gammaproteobacteria > Arenicellales > UBA868 > UBA868. Next base: position 6,365 of record RGTL01000089.1, read on the forward strand.
GGTTATTCATCCTGCCTCAACAACGCATCGTCAGCTCAACGAGGACGAACAACTGCGGGCAGGAGTGACGCCAGACATGGTGCGGATGTCAGTGGGATTGGAAACGCTTGACGACATCCTCTGGGACATCGATCAGGCGCTGGAGAAATCGCAGAAGGTGTAGTGCCCCTGAGCATCGGAGCTTCAATGGGTTGTTGTCATTACTATCAATTTGAACCCGGTTTTGAGAACGTCTTTTCAGCGGACGTGAGTCGCCTGCGTTATGGCGACGGCGTTATCAAAGAGTTGGGTCAGGAAGCCGCTTCGCTTGGGATGCGGCGTGCAGCAATTTTTACCGATGCGCACGTTCGTCACCTGCCGCTCTTTGACGATGCTGTCCATGCTCTGTCTGAGCAGGGGATCGATGTAACGATCTACGAGTCAGTCCGAGTCGAGCCGACTGACGCTTCGTTCAGAGCCGCTACCGATTTTGCCGTCAGGGAAAAGGTGGATGGCTTCATATCGATTGGTGGTGGATCGGTGATGGATACGTGTAAGGCGGCCAACCTTTACAGCAGTTGGCCGGCCGACTTTATGGATTATGTGAACGCGCCCATCGGTGGCGGGCGCACAGTGCCGGGACCCCTTCGCCCGCATATTGCGTGCCCGACCACGGCTGGCACGGGTAGCGAGGCGACCGGCATAGCGGTTTTCGATCTTCTGTCAATGGAGTCAAAGACGGGTATTGCGTCTCGTTATATGTTGCCCGATCGGGCGATCGTCGATCCCCGCTGGACTGCGTCGCTGCCCGCTACGGTCATGGCGGCGACCGGGTTTGATGCAATCAGCCACGCGCTCGAGGCATTAACTGCGAAACCATTCTCCGACCGACCGGCGCCGGTTGATATAAGCGGACGGCCGATGACGCAAGGGGCAAACCCTTTTAGCGATATTCTTTGTCGCGAGGCGCTGCGGCTCGCCGGACGATTCTTAGTGCGTGCCGTAAATGATGCGTCCGATCATGAGGCCCGTCATGGCATGATGTTTACCGCGACCCTTGCCGGAATTGGTTTTGGCAACGCGGGTTGCCACTTACCCCACGCCATGTCCTATCCGGTATCCGGTCGCGTGCGTGACTACCAACCGGTGGGCTATCCTGATTCAGAACCGATCTGTCCACACGGGATGTCCGTCATCGTGAATGCACCGGCGGCCTATCGGTTTACCGCTGCGGGTTGCCCGGATAGGCATCTGGAGGGGGCAGGGCTATTGGGGGCAAACCTGAACGGATCTGCAAAGAGCGAGGCCGGAGAGATTTTGGCTGGCCAGATCGAGCAGATGATGCAGGCGACCGGCGTACCCAACGGCATATCGGGCGTGGGGTTTAATGAGACGGATGTTAGCGCGCTTGCCGAGGCCGCTGGCGCTC
>RGTL01000090.1 GCA_010025385.1 Gammaproteobacteria bacterium
GATCCTCGAGCAAAGGAAGTTCCCGGTCGCCCAACTGTTTCCCCTGGCCAGTGAGCGATCAGTGGGAAAGGTCGTGATGTTCCGAGGCAAGGCTGTTCGTATCCAGGATCTGGCGACTTTCGATTTTTCGCAGACGCCGGTAGGCTTCTTCTCGGCGGGCGGCTCGGTATCGGCAGAGTTTGCACCCAAAGCTGTCGATGCGGGGTGTGTCGTTATCGACAATACCTCCCACTTTCGTAACGACCCTCGGATTCCGCTCGTGGTCCCAGAAGTGAATCCGGAAGCGCTTCAGGATCACGAGGGATTAATCGCTAACCCAAACTGTTCGACCATTCAAATGGTCGTTGCATTGAAGCCTATCTACGACGCCGTCGGCATTCGGCGGATCAATGTGGCCACCTATCAAGCAGTTTCGGGCGCTGGGCGGCGGGCGATCGAGGAGCTAGCGGGCCAGACCGCGGCGTTATTGAACGCCAAGCCGATCAGTCCTGCCGTGATGCCCAAGCAAATTGCCTTCAATGTCATCCCGCATATCGATACCTTTCAGGAAAATGGTTACACGCGCGAAGAAATGAAGATGGTTTGGGAGACGCAAAAAATTTTAGGGGATCCTGATCTCGCGATTAATCCGACGACGGTTCGTGTGCCGGTCTTTTACGGGCATTCCGAGGCTGTCCACATCGAGACCGTGGAGAAGATCACAGCCGATCAAGCCCGGAAACTTCTGCAGCGGGCGCCCGGGGTCAAGGTTATTGATGATCGTGCTCCAGGCGGGTATCCCACCCCGGTTTCGGATGCAGCCGATCAGGATCCCGTGTTTGTAGGTCGGATACGCGAGGACATCTCCTGTGATCGAGGCCTTTGTATGTGGGTGGTTTCAGACAACATTCGAAAAGGCGCTGCCCTTAACAGCATCCAGATCGCTGAGGTCCTCTCAACCGGATAATCCGCGTTTCGACCTCTTGCGCTTACCACGACGGGCAGCTAATTGTCTTTCGGGCTCCGCGTATAATCAAACCATGATCGTCGAGATCCGGCTCTAGACGCCATGAAGCGCCACTTCTGCATCGCTCCGCTGCACTCGAAGGCTCGCGGCGCGCTGTGCATCGCCGTGCTGATGCTGCTATCGCCGGCCATTCATGCACTTGAACTCACCGAACTAAAAGTCAACTCCGCTCTAAACCAGCCGCTTCAGGCTGAGATCATGATCGACATGATCTCAGCTGGGTCAGAGGGTGTTATGACTGTGGGCCTTGCCTCTCGGCAGTCGCATCGCGACGCGGGCCTTGAATACGATCCGTCGTTGTCAGATCTTGAATTTCGACTGGACCGCGATTCGCTTCCGCCGAAGATTATCCTGTCCACGTTACGCCCCGTCACCACTCCCTTTTTTCGATTTCTGATTGATTTTCAGTATCAGGATCAGCGGTTGTTTCGTGATTACACCGCGATGCTGGATCCGATCGACCTTAAGGCGGAGGGCGCTGCCTTACTGCCGTCGGCTCTCGGGACCGTTGTGCCCGCAAGCGCTCGACAGACCGTTTATCCCGGAGAACGGTACGGGCCTGTGAGCGAGGGCGATACCCTGATGGGCATCGCTCGAGCGGTTAGTGTCGACGAAGCCCTGTCGGTGAAGCAGCGTATGGTGGCGTTGTTTGAAGACAATCCGGATGCGTTCATCGATGAAAACATGAATCTGCTGAAAGCGGGGGCGTATTTACACGTACCCTCCGAGCGGTTCATGCAGACCAAAGCGCCGGAGGCCGCGGCTGAGATATATGAGAGTCATCTGGTCAGCTGGTTGCATCGGCGGGTGGGTACTGAGGCGCTCACAAGCACAGCAACATGGACGGAGGTCGATAATCTGACGACGGGGCAGGGCCCGTCGACCGCGATAGCGACCGAGTACGTACTGCGGATCGTGTCGCCCGCCGAATCTATAAGTGCGGAGTCGGTAGTAGAGGGTACCTCTGCTGCGGGGGGCATCGTCGCTGTCGGGGCGTCCAATCAGCCGTTGGAACCCGACACGAATCCCGTTGGTGCGGACTCGTCCGGGGAGCGCGATGACGCCATAAACGCCCTCAGTGACCGGATGGTGCTCATCGAGGAGGCCCTGGGCGGCAAGGTCATTGAAAATGAAGCGTTGACGGAGCAGGTCATGCTTCTTGAGCGGCAGTTGGAAAAAACGATGCAGTTAATCGAGCTTCAGGAGACCCAGCTCGCCCTTGCTCAGCAGCAGCTCGAACAGATCCAAAAAGCGCAAGAGCAAGAGATGGTGGCCTCAGCGCAGGTCGAACGCTCCAAGCCTGCAACTACCCCTGCGCCCACGCCTGCTGCGGACTCTGAAGGTGTTGTAAGTGGACCTGCGCAAAAAGCGGCACCGAAGCCCGAGGCATCAGACCCCGCAGTGGGGCTGGCCAGCAATAAAAACCCGCAGCAAGTACCTCCTCCCTGGGAGGACCCCGGTCGCAGCCTGGATTGGGTGAAGCAGGTTACTGCGGGACTCTTTGTGGGTCTAACGGCGTTCCTAAGTGAGGTCGGCTCGCCGTCCTCGGTTGATGGTGCCGTGCTTGGACTGGATTTGAGCGTGCTATTGGGTCTGGTGGCCCTGCTGATCCTGTTATGGGCGCTTTTGCGGGCGCGGCGTAAACGCCGAGGACCCGCGGAGAGGGCCGGATCCCGTCGAGAAGACCATGGCGAAAGGAAGCGCTCTCTTTTTACACGCCCTGAAGCGTCAGAAACGTCTGACTCAGCGAGCCCGCCTGCGCCTGAGGCGCCAGACAGTGTTGGAGCTGGTTTCGTTACGGAAATTGAAACGCAGCGTGGCGTTGCGGTCAACAGTGAGGATGTCGACCCCTTAACCGAGGCTGAAATATTTTTGGCGTACGGTCGCGGTAAACAGGCTGAGGAGACGCTTCGTTACGCCGTATCGCGCGCCCCGAATCGCGTGGATCTTAAGCTGAAATTGCTAGAGGTTTATCAGTCGCTAGGTAGGACCGCAGAATTCAGCAAGCTTAGTGAGGAGCTGCAACAAACGCTAGATCCAGGTTCGCCTGAAGCCGCTCATCTTGCCAGTCTAAGCGCAAAGACGGCTCCTTTCGATACGTCTTTGCCGGGAAAAGAGAACCCGCCAGAAACAATGGTTGCCCAGACGGCTGCACCGGCGAAGGAGGAAGATCGATCGACGCCAGAGGCTGTGTCCGATGACTTCGATGGTATCGCCTTTGATCTGACTGACGAGCCGCAATCCCGCGCGCTCGGCTCGGCCACGCCGGTCGATGGCTTCAAGGCGTCCAAAGAGGCGTCCCCTCCAACTGAGAGTGTCGATGATGGGATCGACTTTGAGTTCGACAGTGTAAGTCCTGCGAAGGGCTCGGAAGTGCCTCTCAAATCAGACGAGAAGGGCGACGGGGTCGCTGACCAAGACGATCCCGTAGACACTGATAGCGATCTTGAGTTACTTCGGGCGGATCCGCCTGAGGGTGAGATCCTCGTTGCCGAGGACGATGATCCAGTGGCTAGATTGGATATTGCAGAGGCCTACCTGCAGATTGGAGATGTTGAGGCGGCGAGGGAGATTCTTGAAGCGCTCGACGGTCATCAGGATGAGCAAGTCCGATCGCGACGTCAGGCGCTTGTTGACCGTCTGTAATTCAGCGACGGGTTCCAGCGGCCAGATTTTTTACCAGGGTAAGAACCTGAGCTTTGAGGCTCTCTGGATCAGGACGGTCACCCGTTGCATGTTGTTCGATCGTCTCGACGATCGCAGAACCGACGACCACCGCGTCAGCTACCGCTGCCACATTGCGCACTTGCTCAGGCGTGCGAATACCGAAGCCCACAGCAATCGGCAGGGCGGTTGTGTCCTTTATGCGACTGACGGCATCGGCCACGGAACCGACGCTTGCGGCTTTGGTTCCGGTGATGCCTGCGATGGAGACGTAATAAACAAACCCACTGCTGTTGGCCAGCACGGTGCGCAGTCGCTCTGGGTCGGTCGTTGGCGTGACCAGGCGGATCCAATGAAGTCCTGCGGTCCTGGCTGGGTCACAAAGTTCGTCATCCTCCTCAGGCGGGAGATCAACCAGAATCAGGCCATCGACCCCGACTGAAATCGCATCGTTAACAAAGCGAGACGATCCGTATTGATAGATCGGGTTGAAGTAACCCATCAGAATGATGGGTGTCTCACTATCCTTCTCGCGAAATCGTTTCACCATCTCCAATGTGCCGGCAAGAGAGGCGCCCGCCGAAAGGGCCCGCAGACTTGCCGCCTGGATCGCCGGCCCATCGGCCATTGGATCAGAGAAGGGCATCCCGATCTCGATAACATCGGCTCCTGAATCCGGCAACGCGTCCAGGAGTTGCTGACTGATCTCGATGCTCGGATCGCCGGCGGTGATGAAGGTAACCAGACCGGCACGGCCCGATTCCTTCAGCTCGGAAAACCGCTTATTGAGTCGATCGGTTTTCGCCTCCGTACTCATAGCTTGACCCCCAACGCCTCAGCGACGGTGAAGATGTCCTTATCGCCGCGTCCACACAGGTTCATGACGATGATTTCATCCGGGCTCATTTGGGGCGCCAGTTTGGATACATGCGCTAATGCGTGAGCCGGCTCGAGGGCGGGAATGATGCCTTCTGTCTCGCAACACAGCTTGAAGGCCTCCAGCGCCTCTTCGTCTGTGACCGACACATAGTCTACGCGTTGTTGATCGAACAGCCAGGCGTGTTCGGGCCCGATCCCGGGGTAGTCCAGACCTGCGGATATGGAGTGAGCGTCGATGATTTGCCCATCGGGATCCTGAAGCAGGTAGGTCCGGTTTCCATGCAATACACCGGGATGCCCGCCGGTCAGAGATGCGGCATGCTTTCCCGTCTCCACACCTAGCCCGCCGGCCTCGACGCCCACGATGCGGACTGGATCGTCGAGAAAAGGATGGAAGAGACCCATCGCATTGGATCCTCCGCCGATACACGCCACCAGGGCATCCGGCAGTCGACCCTCAGCGGCGAGAATCTGCTCTTTGGTTTCGTTCCCAATGACACTCTGAAAATCCCGAACCATCATCGGATACGGGTGGGGTCCGGCGACGGTGCCGATGATGTAGAACGTGTTATCGACGTTCGCGACCCAGTCTCTGAGGGCATCGTTCATGGCATCCTTAAGCGTCCCGGTTCCGCTTGTCACCGGAACGACTTCTGCACCCAGTAACTTCATGCGAAAGACATTCGGCGCCTGGCGCTCAATATCGGTGGCGCCCATATAGACCACGCAAGGTAGGTCGAAAAGTGCACACACGGTCGCCGTGGCCACGCCGTGCTGTCCAGCGCCAGTCTCGGCAATGATTCGTGTTTTACCCATCCGTTTAGCCAGGAGGATCTGACCCAGCGTGTTATTGATCTTATGGGCCCCGGTGTGGTTAAGCTCATCGCGCTTGAAGTAAATCTTCGCACCCCCAAGTCGCTTGGTGAGACTCTCGGCGAAATAAAGGGGGCTGGGTCGGCCAATATAGTGGGCGGCGTAGTAGTCAAAGTCCCGCTGAAATTCAGGTGACTGTTTTGCCTCTTCGTAAGCCGCCTCTAGTTCCAGAATCAGAGGCATCAGGGTTTCTGCCACAAAGCGTCCGCCGAAGATCCCAAAGTGACCACGCTCATCAGGTCCGCTTCTATAGGATTCCAGGGGATTTGCGGGAGATTGATGGGATGCCATGAGCCTTGCCTTATGGATTCAGAAATTACGAGTGCGGATTTATAAACAGCCGAATGGCCACGGTAAAATCCGCAGGAATGACCGCATTCTACATCAGCGTTTTACGCTATTTCAGTTTGACAACGTTGCGCCCAAACGGAACTGACTGATGACACGATACGCCCTTGGGGTGGAATATAACGGCAGTCGATTCTGCGGCTGGCAGGTCCAAGCGGGCGTGGCTACCGTTCAGGAAGAAGTTGAGCGAGCCATCCGCGAAGTCGCCAACCACGAGGTAAGAGTGGTGACAGCAGGCCGGACCGACACGGGTGTTCATGCCCTTGGACAAGTGATTCATTTTGAGAGCGCATCGCTTCGCCCGCGGAGGGCGTGGGTTCAGGGCGTGAACTCGAACCTCCCGGAGGGAGTCGTGGTGACCTGGGCAAGGCAGGTTCCCGATGATTTTCACGCCCGTTTCTCTGCGTCAGGTCGAGCTTATCGGTACATTATGCTGACGAGATCGGTGCGCCCGACGGTTTTGGCTGATCGGGTCACATGGACCCACGAGCGCCTAGAACGCGACAAGATGCGCCACGCCGCTAGGTGTTTGGTTGGCCGCCATGATTTTTCTGCCTATCGATCCGTTCATTGCCAATCACGACAGCCGATTCGCTACGTTCGGAAGTTATCAATTGGTCAGAAAGGCCTGTGGACATGGTTCGATATTGAGGCCGACGGATTCTTGCATCATATGGTGCGAAATATCGCGGGCGTACTTATGACGATCGGATCGGGCGCTCAAGACGTGGCCTGGGCGCGCGAGATCTTAGAGAGTCGTGACCGTCGTCAGGGCGGTGTAACGGCCCCTGCCGACGGGCTATATCTGACGGGCGTTCAGTACCCGTCCCGATTTCACATACCTGACCCACCCGAGCCGCTCTCGTTCTGGTAAGGCTTTGGACAGGCGTCCACGTTAAAATAAGCGCGTGCGAAGCAGAATAAAAATTTGCGGTGTCACACGCTCCGAGGATGCGCTGACTGCCGCAGAGGCGGGCGCCGATGCGATTGGGCTCATGTTTTTCGAGCAAAGCACGCGTTATATCGATCCAACAGCCGCTCACCGTGTCGTCCAGGATTTACCCGCGTTCCTGACAGTCGTTGGGGTTTTTGTAGACCCGTCCGAATCCTTTGTTCGAGAGGTGCTCTCCCAGGTCCGCCTGTCCATCCTGCAATTTCACGGTGATGAATCGGCGGAGCACTGCGAGCGCTTTAATTTACCCTATATAAAAGCGATCTCCATGAGAGAGTCTGTGGACGTGGCCCGCGTTGGAATCGCACATCCGCATGCAGCTGCTTTTCTTCTAGATACCTTTAGCCCCTCGCAGGTCGGCGGTACCGGAAAAACCTTTGACTGGGAGCGGGCAAATGTCCGTTTGCCTGCGCCGGTCCTTTTGGCTGGCGGGCTTACGCCCGTCAATGTGGGTCAGGCATTAAGCCGGAGCGGCGCCTGGGGGGTGGATGTCAGTTCAGGCGTCGAGTCTTCGCCCGGCATCAAGAATGAAGGTAAGATTCATAGCTTCTGTGACGCGGTCAGGCTCTGGGATCAGGCCCGCCAAGTCGCGGAGCCTAACCTGTAATGAGAGGTCAATATCGTTGAGCTGGTTTGATCGGTTAATCCCTCCCAAGATCAAGGATGCGGCATCCGCTGCAACTCGTCGCGGCGTGCCTCAGGGGCTATGGCGCCAGTGTGCGGAATGTAGCGCGGTGCTGTATGGCGCTGATCTTGATAGATCCCTTCAGGTCTGCCCGAAGTGTGATCATCATATGCGTCTGGGCGCCCGGGCAAGGTTGGCAGCTTTTTTCGATGACGGTAAGTTCGAGGAGATCGGGCAAGGTCTGAAGGCAGTGGATGTGCTGGGGTTTAAAGACTCAAAGCGCTACCGGGAACGCCTCGCCGAGGCAACCAAACAGAGCCAGGAGGCTGAGGC
>RGTL01000010.1 GCA_010025385.1 Gammaproteobacteria bacterium
AGCGCTGAAAAAAACGGCCATTGATGAACCGTAAAAGCGCCCGACCAGTCTCTCGCCGCAAACCGTTCGGCCGCCCGGATGTACTCGACGGCATCGTTATTGACCACGTCGTCGATGTAAATGCACCAGAGCGAGTTCAGCGCCGCCCCGATCAGCACGAAAAGAATCGCCCAGCCGAGAAAACGACGATCCGCGGGTCTCGTATCGAACAGGCTCATTAACAGGCAGATCTATGGCAGCAGATGCTCACCAGCGAAAAGTGAAGCCGTGCTCTCGCGCTCGCGGACAATATGAAACGACTCGCCATCGACCATGACTTCAGCAGGTCGCGGCCGCGCGTTGTAGTTGGAGCTCATGACAAACCCGTAGGCGCCGGACGATCGAATCGCCAGAAAATCGCCCGATGCGATTGACAACATCCGATCCCGAGCCAACCAATCTCCGGACTCACAGACCGGCCCCACCACATCATAGCGGTGCGTCGGACGACCGCCCGCGCGGTTCACCTCGACCACCTCATGCCACGCCTGATACAACGACGGGCGCAGCAGATCGTTCATTGCTGCGTCCACAATCGCGAAATCCTGATCGGGACCCGCTTTCGTGTATTCCACCTGAGTCAGCAAGACGCCCGCGTTGCCCACGATGGATCGACCCGGCTCAAGAGTGACGTGCATCTGGCAACCGCGGCGCCGCAGGGTTGCCAACAGCGCCTCGATGTAGTCGCCCGGAGAGGGTGGATTCTCATCGGCATAGCGGATTCCCAACCCCCCGCCGAGATCCAGATGGTCGAGTTCGATCCCGTGAGTCTTGAGTTCGGCCACCAGATCAAGCACCTTCTCAAGGGCATCACAAAAAGGAGTGACCTGGGTCAATTGCGAGCCGATATGACACGCGATCCCTGCGGGTCTGATGCCCTTGAGCGCGTGGGCTTTCTGATAAAGACGCACCGCGTCCACAAAGGGCACGCCAAATTTGTTTTCCCGCAGGCCCGTAGCGATATAAGGGTGCGTACCTGGATCCACATCCGGATTAATACGAAGCGCAACCGCCGCCTCCTTGCCCAACCGTTGGCTCACCTCGCTGATCCGCTCAAGCTCTGCCTCGGATTCAACACTTAGGATTCGAACCCCGCGCGAAAGGGCATCGCGAATCTCTGCGGTGGACTTCCCAACGCCCGAGAAAACCACCTGCTCGGCGCGCCCGCCTGCGGCGAGCACGCGATCGAGTTCTCCGCCTGAAACGATGTCAAAACCGCAACCCAATCGCTCAAGCACCTGAAGCACGGCAAGATTCCCGTTCGCCTTTACGGCGTAGCAAATGCTGTGCGGGAAATCACCGAAGGCACTGTCAAACGCGCGGTAATGCCGCTCGAGGGTCGCGCGGGAATAGACGTAGCACGGTGTGCCGACCTCCTCGGCAATCAGCGAAAGCGAAACGTCTTCCGCAAACAGCTGATCCTGACGATATCCGAAGTGATCCACGTTCGGATTAACTGTCTTCGTCCTGAGCCTTCTGCGTGGCCGGGGTATCCGGGATATACAGCGGACCTTTCTGGCCACATCCCGTCATCATCAACGTCAACATCAAAGTCAGAATCATGCACGGGGCAGTTCCCACCCTGCCTGAGATGCCAAGGAAACGCCCCGCTCCTGATAATTTGCTCATCATTCCTTCCCACCCTTGGCTTGCGCGGCGATCGCCGAGCGAGCCTCCTGGATTGCGAGACGCACCTGCCGAGGCGATGTGCCACCCCGATGGTCCCGCGAGCTGACAGACCCCTCCAGGGTCAGCACCTCAAGCGCGTCCTCTTCTATCAACTCGGATACCGCACGCAGTTCTGTCAACGATAGCATGGCCAGCTCCACACCCTTCGACTCGGCCAGACGGACCGCGCTGCCAACGGCCTCATGGGCATCGCGAAACGCCATGCCTTTTTTAACCAGATAATCAGCAAGATCGGTAGCCGTCGAGTGGCCCCGGGCCGCCGCCTCACGCATCCGGCTGCGATCAAAGGTCATCTGAGCCACCATCCCGGTCAGCACCTGAAGACACGCATGGGCGTTATCGACACTGTCGAAAAGCGGTTCTTTGTCTTCCTGATTATCTCGGTTGTACGCCAGCGGCTGGCCTTTCATCAGCATCAGAAGCGCCACAAGATGGCCAACAGCTCGGCCACTCTTGCCTCGGATGAGTTCAGCTACGTCCGGATTTTTCTTTTGCGGCATGATGCTCGATCCCGTGCAGAAACCATCCCCAAGATCCACATAGCCAAAACTCTGAGAGCTCCAGAGCACCAACTCTTCAGCCATTCGCGATAGGTGCACGCTTAGAAGCGCGGTCGCCGAGCAGAACTCGATAACAAAATCCCGGTCGGACACACCGTCCAGGGAATTGGCGCCAACGGAATCGAACCCCAGCGCCCGGGCGCTGTGCTCCCTATCGATTGGGAATCCGGTTCCCGCGAGCGCTGCCGATCCCAGCGGTGAGACATTGACGCGGCGTCGGCAATCCCTAAGGCGCTGAGCGTCTCGATCCAGCATGGCGCACCACGCCAATAGATGGTGCCCACAGGTCACCGGTTGTGCAGACTGCATGTGCGTCATGCCCGGCATGATGGTTTCCGCCTCGCGCTCCGCTACGTCGAGAAGCGCACGCCGCAGATCGGCGATATCCGAGTGAATCTGATCGATGGCATCGCGGGTAAAGAGGCGAAGGTCAGTCGCCACCTGATCATTGCGCGAGCGAGCGGTGTGCAGTCTTTTGCCTGGCTCGCCCACCAGCGCGGTAAGACGCGCCTCGATATTCATGTGCACGTCCTCAAGGGACGCCTGCCATTCAAAGCGATCTTCAGCGATCTCCTGCTCGATGCTATCGAGCCCCTGAAGGATCGCCTGACAATCGTCACGGGTAATGACGCCCTGCGCGGCCAGCATGAGCGCGTGCGCCCGGGACCCAGCAATGTCGTACGTCGCCAGTCGGCGATCGAAATGCTCCGATGCGGTAAACGCCTCCACGGCCACGTCCGTGCCGCGATTAAAGCGTCCACCCCAGAGTTTGCTAGTGGCCATAACGCGTCGTGCGAGGGGGCTGATAAGGGCGGATCACCCAGCCGCCAACTCGACGGCTTTACATGGGGTCGGCAGCGACTACTGCAGCGCCGACATGTAAAGGGAAAGGGCCTTGATCTGCTGGGCCGTCAGCCGATGCGCGATGGGCGCCATCATTTTCCCGGCGCGAGCGCCTGACTTGAACGCAAGCAGTTGCGCCTCAAGGTATTCCGGCCACTGGCCAGCCACTCGCGGGAAGTTCGACGGAATACCGTGACCGGCCGGACCATGACAAGCCATACAGGCCGGCACCGACAGATCGGCAAGGCCCGCTCGGTATAACGTCTCGCCCTCGGTCGCGAGCTCGACCTGATCCTCACTGATACCCCGCGGCGCGATCGTCTGCGACGCGTACCACGCGTCGATGTCCGCCATGTCTTCTGCGCTCAAGGGCTGGGCCATGCCCTGCATGAGCGCATTGGCACGCTTGCCGGATTTAAACGCCGCGAGCTGCGCCGCAATATATCCAGGCACCTGACCGGCGAGCGAGGGAAATCCCCCGTTGCTGCTGTTCCCGTCCGCACCGTGACACGCCACACAGGTTTGCGCCTTCATCTGCCCTGCGGCCGGATCTGCGGCCCATGCACCGAAGGAAAGCGAGGTCATTACAATAGCCGCCAGAAGCGAAACCAGCCGGTTCATTAAACTGCTCCTTAAATTACTCGTATGGACGACGAGTCGATCCACCTGTTTTTGTACGCTTGTTGCCGCCGGGTGCACGGCGGCGGGCCCTGCCGGGAAGATTTCCCCGGCGACGAGAGCGGATCTCGCCTATGGCCACCAAAACCCTAGGCCAGAATTATACCCATGACCTCAATGACCTGCGAACCGGCGCTTCTCCAGAAAGCCCAGTATTTGCTGTCTGCCCATCATCCTCGCGACTGGGTCGAAGACACCGGGGCCGAGGTCGCCTTCGCGGGACGCTCCAACGTGGGCAAGTCAAGCGCCATCAACGCTATCACCAACCGCAAGGCGCTGGCCCGCACAAGCAAAACCCCAGGGCGAACGCAGCAAATTATCTTCTTCGAGCTCAATGCCGACTTTCGGCTGGTTGACCTGCCAGGCTATGGGTTTGCAAAGGTCCCTGTGCCCCTACAGCAGCATTGGGAAAAAACCATCCAACGCTACCTTCAGGAACGCGAGTCCCTCAAAGCGTTGATTCTTCCCATCGACTCAAGGCGAGCACCCACTCCGCTCGACCTCCAGATGCTGGCCTGGTGCGCCGCCGCCGCTCTACCGGTTCACGTGCTGTTGACCAAATGCGACAAACTCGGGCGCCAGAAACAGCTTCAGTCCATGCATGGCGCGCAGCGGGCACTGGCGGACATGCCTCTGGTCACCGTGCAGCTATTTTCCGCCACGCAGCCGACCGGCATCAGCGAAGCGCGTCAGCGGATTGTCGATCTTCTCTCCCAGCCGTCGACGCGCCTGGACCCTTAGCTGTGGGCTTCGGCCCAGTTACCGCCGGTTCCCACATCAACCTTAAGCGGCACCGCAAGTGAGGCCACCTCACTCATCAAGGCGGCGACCTGCTCGCTGATGCGACCCACTTCAGGCTCTGACACCTCAAGAACCAGCTCATCATGCACCTGCATGATGATTCGGCAATCACATTGTTCCTGCGTCAGCCATTCATCGACCGAGAGCATGGCGAGCTTAATGAGATCCGCCGCCGTCCCCTGCATCGGCGCGTTGATCGCTGCGCGCTCGGCGCCCTGACGGCGCGCATGATTGCTCGAACTGATATCCGGCAGAAATAGGCGCCGACCAAATACCGTTTCGACAAATTTTTGCTCGCGCACCTGAAGCCGGGTCGCGTCCATGAAGGTTCTGACCCCGGGATAACGCTCAAAATAAAGATTGATGTAATCCTGAGCCTGGCCCCGGTCGATGCCAAGCTGCCGAGCCAGCCCGAAGGCTGACATGCCATAGATCAGGCCAAAATTAATCGCCTTTGCGCTTCGCCGTTGATCCCCTGAAACCTCATCAAGGGCCACACCAAACACCTCTGAGGCCGTCGCCCGATGAACGTCTTCTCCCTTGGCAAAGGCATTGAGAAGACCTTCGTCCGCAGAAAGATGGGCCATGATGCGAAGCTCAATCTGGGAGTAATCCGCTGCGATCAGCCGATACCCAGGCTCTGGAATGAAAGCCTCGCGGATGCGCCTCCCCTCTGCCGTTCGCACGGGAATGTTCTGAAGATTGGGGTCGCTGGAAGAGAGACGACCCGTGGCGACCGCCGCCTGATGATAGGACGTATGCACCCGACCCGTCTTTGGATTAACCAGCGTGGGCAATTTTTCCGTATAGGTGGAGCGCAACTTGCTTAACCCCCGATGTTCGAGAATCAGGCGCGGGAGTTCGTGCTGATCGGCCAGCTCGGCGAGCACGCTCTCGGCCGTTGAAGGCTGCCCCTTAGGTGTCTTTGAGAGTACCGGCAACTCGAGGCGATCAAAAAGAATCTCCTGAATTTGCTTTGGAGAGGCGATGTTGAAAGGACCACCGGCCTCCTTATGCGCTTTTGCCTCGAGTGCCTGAATGCGCTCGCTGAGCTCCTGACTCTGGATGGCGAGCATGTCGCAGTCGACGCGTACGCCTGTGCGTTCAATTTTGGACAGCACCGCTACCAGAGGCATTTCGATCCGCTCAAAAAGCGTCTGCTGAGCGCTTTCCTTCTGCAGGCGCGGATACAGCGTATCGTGCAGGCGTAGCGAGATATCGGCATCTTCCGCGGCATACGGGCCGGCCTGTTCAAGCGGCACTTGATTGAAACTCAACTGCCCCTTGCCCTTGCCCGCGACGTCCTCGTAGTGGATGGTCTTGTGGCCAAGATACTTCAGCGCAAGCGTGTCGAGATCATGGCGCGAGCCGGTGCTGTCCAGCACATAGGATTCAAGCATCGTGTCAAAACGAATCCCCGACAGTTGCACGCCATGGTTGTAAAGAACGGTGCAGTCATACTTGAGGTTCTGGCCCAGTTTGCCGCGCTTGGGGTCCTCCAACAGCGGTCGAAGCGCCTCGAGCACCTCGTCACGACCTAATTGTTTGGGGGCGTCGAGGTAGTCATGGCCCACCGGCACATAAGCGCTCTCACCCGGCTCCACAGCAAACGACACGCCGACCAGCTCGGCCTGCATGGCATCAATGGACGTGGTTTCCGTGTCGAACGCGAACACGCTGGCTTTGGACAATCTATCGATCCAGCGCGCGAAAGATTTTTTATCGAGAATCGTCTCGTAATGACTCTCGATTTGCTCGGCCGCGTCATCCGGCGTATTCAAGCCGCCGAGTTCTGCCAGCCAGGTTTTGAATTCAAGCTCTGCGTAGAGTTTTCGCAGCGCTTCGTTGTCAGGCGGCGAGACGATCAAGGCCTCTGGCTCACAATCTAATGGCACATCACACTTGATCGTAGCCAGCTCTCGCGAGAGCGCCAGCTGATCCAATGAGGCCCGAAGATTCTCCCCGACCTTGCCTGAGACGCTGTCGGCTTTTTCGACAAGCGCGTCGAGAGAGCCGTAATCGGTCAGCCAGCGCACGGCTGTTTTGGGTCCCACCTTCGGGACCCCGGGGATGTTGTCGGAGGTGTCGCCCACGAGAGCAAGGAAATCGATAATGCGTTCAGGAGGCACACCGAATTTTTCCAGCACCCCCTGCTCGTCATAAATCACGTCTTTCATGCTATCGCACATGACGACGCCAGGGCCCACCAGTTGGGCGAGATCCTTATCACCGCTGACGATGAACGCCTCCATGTCGTGACCAGACGCCGCCCGGGCGAGAGTACCGATCACGTCATCGGCCTCGACATCAGGTATCGACAGCAGCGGCAGACCCAGCGCCTTTATAACCGCGTGTACTTTCTCAATCTGCGAGCGGAGCTCATCTGGCATCGGCGGGCGGTTGGCCTTGTAGTCACTGTACAGGCGGTCTCGGAAGGTTTTTCCAGGGGCATCAAACACCACCACGAAGTGAGGCGTGTCCTGCTCTCGGAGCAGCCTGCGGAGCATATTGACGATGCCGTACACCGCACCGGTGGGCTCACCTTTGGAGTTGCCGAGATTCGGCATCGCATGAAACGCCCGGTAAAGATAGGAGGATCCATCGACCAGGACGAGTTTTCGGGACATATCGATTCGTCGCTTTTCTGTGGGTTAGCGCGTGATGCGTCAGTATACGCGGGCCAGATATCCGAGGCGGCGCGAGGATCGATTGTTTCGGACAGTTTTCGCTTTTAAGATGCCCTGTGAACCCGTCACCGTTAAAAGAGCCTGACTCCACGTGCGTTTTTTCTTCCGACTCAACTCACTCGTCCTGCTTTCTCTTCCGCTCTTGCTGAGTGGATGCGCGAGCCAGCCGACCGAGGAAAGCATCAGTGCCCATATACGCTTTTACAGCATTAACGACTTTGATCAACTCGCGGAGTTGAGTCTGGTACCCGGCCGAGAAGAGCCGGGATGCCACGATATGCCGCTTGATCTGAATGTTCACCGCGTTGCTCAGATTGGCTTTTCACGATGTCAGCTGTTCACTGACGATACCTGCTCGGCCAACGCCGCCATTCAGATGCGCTGGACAGGTAAACGCTCCAGGACCGATGAGAATAAAAACCAACCGACCGTTACGATTACCGAGGGCGCCCTGTGGCAAATCCACGGTCAGCGCGAAACCGAAGTGGGCTCCTGGCGCTGCGACGTGGAAGACTGAAGATCGGATCGCCTACTGGGTCTGAAGCCTGGCCAGAGTGATCCCCTTGAGGATATTGAGGGCTTCGCCCACCTCGAAGTCCCGATCTTGCAACCGAGCCCCACTGACCGTAGCCGCTGCGCCGTCGCTTCCGCCAGAGGCGCTTTCGTTTTCAAGGTGACCGGCTAGATCGGCCTCATGGAAACCGGCTCGGGTCGGCTCATCGGCAGCCTTGAGCGGACGGCTTAGGATATCCGGCTCGATACCGATCGCCTGTATGGAGCGATTATTGGGCGTGTAGTAGCGGGCCGTGGTTAGTTTCAGCGCGGCAGCCCCGTTTCGCATCGGCAGCACGGTCTGGACGGATCCCTTCCCAAAGGTCCGGGTACCCAAAATCAGGCCTCGATGATGGTCCTGAAGGGCTCCGGCGACAATCTCCGATGCTGACGCGGAACCCTGATTCACCAACACCACCAGGGGGGCGCCGTTCAGAACATCGCGCCCGGTTGCATTGAAGGTATAGGCCGCGTCCGCGGAACGACCCCGCGTCGAGACGATGACGCCTTCTTTCACAAAGAGATCGGTGACCTCGACGGCGCCGTCGAGAACGCCGCCGGGGTTATTACGAAGATCCAGAATCAGGCCCGCCAGTGAACCACCTGCTTTTTCCTCGAGCCTTTCTATCTGTCGGCGCAATGACGCGCCCGTGCCGGACTGAAACTGACTGATGCGAGCATAGCCGTAACGGTCTTCCAGCACTTCACCGCGCACGCTGTGCAGCTGTATCACGGCGCGCTTTAGAGTGACATCAAAAGGCGCATCCACGCCATCGCGTGCGATGGTGAGCGTAATTTCACTGCCGGGCGCACCGCGCATTTTCTCCACGGCTTTGTCCAGCGAATCGCCTTTCACCGTCATGCCATCAAGCCGAATGATCAGGTCACCGCTCTGAATCCCCGCACGCTCTGCCGGCGTTCCATCCAGCGGCGCCACCACTCGGATCACGCCGTCTTCCAGCGTGACCTCGATCCCCAACCCGCCGAACTCGCCTCGCGTATCCACGTTAATGTCGTGAAACGAGTCAGCGTCGAGATAAGCCGAGTGCGGATCGAGACCGCTCAGCATCCCGCGCACCGCGTTTTTCAGGAGCGTCGCGTCGTCAACACTCTCGACATAATCACGCTTAATCATGCTAAAGATCTCAGCGAATAAACGCAGGTCTTCCAGAGGCAGTGTGGCGTCCGGATTCTCGCTCGCCAAAACCGGTCGAGGCTGAGAAAAAAGCACGACGCCAAGGGCCATCACGCCAACAAAGCTAAGTACGCTGCGGGTGGGAAGAAATCTTTTCATAGGAGACAAACCGGTCGCGAGACAAAAGAGTTAGGTATCTTTAAACGACTTCAGTATAGCGTTCGGGCATCGGCGATCCGTGATGCGTACGCCCGGCTTATCCCTATTTTTCGGGTGAACCGGCGTCAAGACGGCGTCGTGATCGCCGAAAACATTAGCGTATAATGAGGGATTAATATAGGTCAAAAACCAATTAAATTAATGGCACTTCAACAGAAAAAGCTCCCCGACTCGGCTGAAAGTATCATCAGTGCTGAGCAGATGTTTCTTGCCAGCGAGACGGACCTGTACGTCGCCTCGCGCTCGCTCAAAGCGATGGGTCACCCGCTGCGACTCAAGATCCTCTGCATTCTTGCGGGAGGTAACGAGATCAGCGTTCAAGACCTGGTGGATCTGGTGGGGACCTCCCAGAGCAACATCTCCCAGCATCTGTCGATCCTGCGTGATAAAGGGATCCTCGGTTCTCGAAAGGATGCCAATAAGGTCTTCTATCGAATCGGCGACGAGAAAATCCTCGCGCTGATGGAAACGATGCGCGAAGCATTCTGTAGCGCCCACGACTGACCCCCAACGGCGGTTCACGCCCTTGGGCATCCTTGTCCTGATGTAGACTACCGCCCTTTGCGGACACCCGGAGCGGTGCGACGCCATGGATCTAGAATTTATCACCAGCAACTGGCATCTTTTTGCCGCGCTCATCGTCATTTCGCTGCTGATTGGCTTTGATACGGTCCGACGCGGTGGTGCTGGCGCGAGCCAGGTGAGCGCCGTGCAACTGCCGCAATTCATTAATCACGAGAACGCCGTGGTGGTCGACGTGTGCGAGGTGGAAGAATTCAACCGCGGCCACATCCCCAACGCCATTAACATCCCGCTGAAAGAGCTGAAAAACCAGCTCGGCCAACTCGAAAAATTCAAAGCCAAAGACCGCCCCATCGTGCTCTCCTGCCAGAGCGGGCAACGTGCAGGACGCGCCGCCGCTATGCTTCGAAAGGCAGAGTTCAAGCGGGTCTACACGCTCGGTGGCGGACTCGCCGCCTGGGAGAAAGAGAATCTGCCGCTGGAACGCTGAACCGATCAGGACCACCTAATGAACGACGCCGCTGCAACATCGCCACAATCCCGCTTCAACCTACACCAGGTTTACACCAAAGATTTGTCGTTTGAGTCCCCCCAGAGTCCGGCAGTATTTACCTGGAAGGAATACCGCCCCGATACGGAAGTCGACCTTAAGGCGCAGCAGAACCTGCTAGATGCGGACAAGCACTTGTATGAGGTGGTTCTCACCGTGACGGTCACCGCAAAACAAGCCGATGAGGTGGTCTTTCTCGTAGAGGCCCAACAGGGGGGTGTCTTCACCGTCGAGGGCAGCACGCCGGAGATGCTGGAGATGTTGCTCGAGGCGGCCTGCCCAACCGTGCTCTATCCCTATCTACGTGAGACCGTATCGGGTCTGACCGCCAAGGGTGGCTTCCCGCAATTCCTCCTTGGGCCGGTGAACTTCGATGCAATGTACCTTCAGAAGAAAAATCAGGAATCTGAACAGGCCACGAACGGCGCATAACTGCAGACGGAGGTTCGTGCGCCACAACCACCCGATGCATGTCGTCACCCATGACTGACGTGTCCGTAGAACCGGTCGGTGTTCTGGGTGCAGGATCCTGGGGCACAGCGCTGGCATTCCTCGTCGCCCGATCCGGCAGGGACGTGGTGCTCTGGAGTGCCGAAGCGGGCCATGCGGAGCGCATGGCGACCGATCGCATTAACGAGCGGTACCTTCCGGGTCTGAGGCTTGAATCCAGGATCCACCCCACCGAATCTCTTTCAGATCTTTCTCAACTCCGCTCTTTCGTGGTTGCGGTACCGAGCCATGCGTTTCGAGAGGTATTGCGGTCGCTCTCGGAGCTTTTGCCGGAAGACGCACACGACATTCTGATGTGCTGGGGAACCAAAGGCTTTGAACCCAACAGCGCCTTGCTTCTAAGCGAAGTCGCAGACGAGGTACTCGCCGGTAATTTTTCTCAAGCCGTGGTTTCAGGACCCAGTTTCGCCGGCGAGGTCGCCCGCGGATTACCCAGCGCTCTCACTGTGGCCGCTGAGAGCCTTGCGATAGCCGACCCGATCGCAGACTGGTTTCGCGATGGGCGCACCCGGGTATACACCAGCGCTGACATGCGAGGCGTGCAATTAGGGGGCGCAATAAAGAATGTCATGGCCATCGCGGCTGGCATCAGCGATGGGCTTGGCTTTGGCGCGAATGCCCGAGCGGCACTGATCACCCGAGGCCTGGCAGAAATGGCGCGTCTGGGTCACGCGCTCGGCGGTCAGTCGGAAACGTTTATGGGTCTAACCGGCCTTGGGGATCTGATCCTCACCTGCACGGATGATCAATCCCGTAATCGCCGAATCGGGCTGGCTATCGGGCGAGGCGATTCACTCAACGCAGCGCTTGGTGATGTCGGTCAGGAAGCGGAAGGCGTGAAGACCGCGCGCGAGCTCTATCGAAAAAGTCAGAGCCTTAACGTCGAGATGCCTATCAGCGAGCAGGTCTATCGCGTTCTCTATGAGGACTTGGACCCAAGAGAAGCGGTCAACTCATTGTTGGCTCGCGAGCCCCGAGCCGAGCACGCTCCGTAGGAAAGTTCTTATCGGGCGAGTAACGGCGCCATCACGTCCTCAAGCCGCGTCGGACTGAGGTCAAGCGCATCGAAGCCGTTGCAGGAGCAAACGCTATCGGCCTGCAGGGAGTGATAGTTATCGAGGGTAAAGACGGGGTTGGGAAGCACCTGCATTATCCGCCCCTGTAACCGGGCCGCCCAGTCCGGCACGCCGAAGACGAGACGACGAGCGCCCATGGCTTGAGCCGTGAACGCGATCAACTCGCGAAACCGATAAATCGCGGGTCCGCAAAGATCATACGTCTTCGGCTTCCCGATCGCGGTATTCGTACGCAGCGCTTGCGCAAACGCGCGAGCGACATCTTCAACCCACACCGGCGCAAAGCGTGCATCCGGACACACCAGTGGAAAGACCGGCACCCATTTCAGCATACCGGCAAATTGCCCGAAAAAATTATCACCGTCGCCAAAAATGATGGAGGGCCGAAAGACGCTGATCGCAATGGCATCGGCATGCGCACAGACTGCGCGTTCGCCGGCAGCTTTAGATCTCAGATAGGCACTCGGCGGCTCGGTCATGTCTGCTCGCAGCGCGCTCATATGAAGGACCTGCTGGACCCCAACGCGAACCGCGCTTTGCGTCCATGCGGCGGGCAAGCGCTCGTGCACATCCTCAAAGCGCTGGCGAGCCGATTGATGCAGTATGCCGCAGAGGTTGATCAATGCATCGCTGCCGGCTAGCGCCGCCTCTCGGGCGTCGGCGGACTCGTACGCGACTTCTGCGAGCTCGGTGGGTTGGAACCCGGGCATGGCGCCGGTGGTTTTTTTGCGCGTCACCACCCGAACATGATGACCCTGCGACATCAATGTTCTCGTTAGATAACGACCAACAAAACCCGTTCCACCAACGATCACCACCGATTTGGCGCTTTGTGTTGCACTCATGCCGATTCTCCTGACCCGTGAATAGGCGCTATGCACTGGGGACTGTTATTTGCCGGACTGTTCACGAATCGGCTGACGGCCGTCAAGCGCATGGCGATATCTGGCACCCGAAGCATAGCGGCCTTTGCGTCCGCGGCCAGCGCTTTAGACGCGAGCCATTCCCTGTGGTGCTCAACATCCAAGATTAAGGGCATCCTGTGATGAACTTCTTTACACGATGCATTTGCCTCAACCGTGATGATGCAAAAAGTCTCGATGGGCTTGCCCTCTAGTGCCTCGTTGCGGGCCCAAAGACCCGCCATCACAAACGGCTTGTCCGATACCGGCGTGATGTAAAAAGGTGTTTTCGAACCTTCCGAAGACTTTTGCCACTCGTAGTAGCCATCACACAAAACAAGACACCTTGCACTCTTGAAAGCGTCTTTGAACATGGCTTTTTCTGAGAGCGTCTCCCCACGAGCATTAATCGGTTTTGAAAGCGACTTATTTTTTGACCAGGCCGGAACAAAACCCCAGTGCAGCGGCACCAACTCCGGCCCACGATCCGAACCACGAATTACGGCCGCATTCTGAGACGGCGCAATGTTGTAACTCTCGGCGATCAGATGCGACTCCGATGCGCTGAGTCCATCAACCACGTCCTCAAAAGCGCTTAGCGGCGTGTGCCTGTCGAATCGTCCGCACATGTTCCAACCCTCCCGAATAACGGTCGGGACCCGTGTGCCGAGGCCGCCCGTCTTTTCAAAAACTATACCTTTCAAGCGTGTAAGGCGGTCGGTCGGAGGATGATGCCCACGGAAGATTCTGCACGAGTCATTCACGACAGCCGCTAAAATACGCCAGTTTTTCTCTGGTTTTTGCTTCTCATGACCCGCATTTTCCGATTCGTGCTGCCACTCTTTTTTCTCGGCGTTGGCGTGGTTGTCTTTATTCAGTTGAAATCCTCCGGGCCCGAAGACCGGCCGGCGAGCCCCGTTGAGAGGAGCTGGCCGGTAGAAGCCGCAACAGTGGAGTTCAAAGAGCTTGCACCTACCGTGCGTCTTTATGGGCGGATCGAATCACCGCGCGAATCGCGACTGCGCGCCGCCCTAGCCGCCGACGTCGTGAGCTCGTCCGTGCTGGTCGGACAAGCGGTCACGCAAGGTCAGTCTCTAATTCAACTCGACGATTCAGATGCGCGCCTGACGCTCGCGCAGCGTGAGGCCGACCTGGCCGAAATCCAGGCCCAAATAAAAAGCGAAAACAACCGCCATGCGACCGACATGGCTTCGCTTCGACAGGATGAAAAACTTCTGGCGCTGGCCCAGACGAACCTTGACCGAGCGATGAAACTCGCCGAGACACAGTCCGGATCGCAGGCCAATGTGGACAGCGCGCTCGAGGCCGTGGCGCGTCAAACGCTTGCACTGACTATCCGACAGAACACGATTGAGGACCACCCAGCCCGACTGGCGCAGCTACGAGCCCGGCTGAAACGGGCTGAGGCCATGCGTGACCAGGCGACTCAAAACCTCGAACGTACCCAAATCACCGCACCCTTCGACGGCCGGGTTACCGAGGTGCATGTATCCCCTGGTGATCGCACGCATCCCGGGGAGCCGCTTGTGAGTCTTTTCGACATGGACTACACAGAGGTGCGCGCGCAAATACCGAATCGTTACCTGACCAAACTCCGCAACAGTCTGCGGCAAAAAGACCGTATCCGGGCCAGCACCACGATGGACGGCGTCGACGTACCGCTGACGCTGGTCCGTCTTGCCGGAAAAATTGAAAGCGGAGATGGAGGTGTGGACGGATTCTTCCAGCTACCCCCCGATCATCCCGCGCTGGAACTGGGACGGACTCTGGCCATTCTCGTGACGCTGCCCGCCGAGGAGGGCGTCTTCGCGCTCCCCGTCACCGCTGTCTATGGCGCGGACGCCGCCTACCGAATTAAAGATAGTCGCTTAGAGCGCGTTCGTCTCCAGCGCGTAGGGGAATATCGCAACGGCGAGTGGGGCAGCTGGAGCCTTTTTCGAAGTGACGATCTGAAGCCTGGCGATGTCATCCTGACTGGTCAACTGCCTAACGCTGTCGAGGGACTGCGCGTTGAGGTGGTGGAATCTCGTAACTAGATCAAGCCATGAGTAATAACCTGCTCGCCATTTTTGCCCGCCATCCGGTGGCGGCTAATCTGCTGATGGCGATGATGATGCTGTCCGGCGTATGGGGGTTATCAAAACTCAACACGCAATTCTTCCCCAGCTTTGACATCGACTTTGTCTCCGTCAAAGTGTTCTGGCCCGGGGCAAGTTCTGAAGATCTTGCAACGCTTGTCACCGAGCCGCTGGAGCGCGAACTCAAGGGTATTGAGAACGTCAAAGAAATGATGTCGTTATCGGTCGACGGCCAAAGTTTTATTACGCTTGAATTTCGCGAAAATACCGACATGGGGCCAGCGCTTGACGACGTGAAAGAGCGCGTCGACCTGGTCACTAACCTGCCCGAGGGAGCCGAAACCCCGGAAATCTCCCGAATCGTTAACCATGAGCTCGTTGCCAGTCTGCTGGTCACCGGCCCAGATGATCCCCAGGGGCTGAGAGGCCTGGTGAACCGATTCGAGCGAGAACTGTTGGATCGAGGTATCTCGCATATCCGTATCTACGGCCTGCCCGAACAAGAAATCGCTATTCAAATACCGCCTGGTACGCTGCGGGACTTGGGGCTGTCGCTGGATGACATCAGTCGGCGGATCGCGGCGGCATCGCGCGACCTACCCGTGGGAATCATCGGCCGCGGCGAGTCGGCGCTGCAACTTCGTTTCAAGGACCAACGGCGTCGTGAATTCGCTTTCGCTGATCTACCTATCGTTGTGGCCGGAGACGGAAGACTCCTGACGCTTGGCGATATCGCCACGATCTCCCGACGCCCAAAGAATGCGCAGACCGAGGTCAGCTTTGAGGGTCGACCCGCGGTCGAGATGCGGCTCTCCCGAACGAAAGACGCAGACAGCCTGAAATCCGCAAAAGTGCTACGCGAATGGGTAGAGGAGACCCGACCTTCGCTTCCTCCCGGAATTGGCCTGCACATCTACGACGAGCGGTGGGAGTACATCCAGGACCGTATCCAGCTCCTGCTGAAAAATGGCCTGTCCGGTCTTGTCCTGGTGATTTTGATTCTCTATTTCTTCCTCAACGCGCCCGCAGCGGGCTGGGTCACGGTCGGTATCCCCACTTCTTTTCTGGCAGCGCTTGGCGTTTTGTACCTGAATGGCGGGTCGATCAACATGATCAGCCTATTTGGCTTGATCATGACACTCGGCATCATCGTAGACGATGCGATTGTGGTGGGCGAAGACGCCGTCACACATTTTGAGCGAGGTGGCGGCGCACTGGAATCAGTGGAAAAAGGCGCCAAGCGCATGCTCGCGCCCGTGGTCTCATCCTCTCTGACCACTATTGCTGCTTTCATGCCGCTGCTGCTGATTGGCGGCATTATTGGCTCTATTCTTCAGACCATCCCGGTCGTGGTGATCTGCGTCATTCTGGCCTCACTCATCGAGTCGTTTTTCGTCCTGCCAGGGCATCTGAGAGGCACCTTCACCCGCATGGGCCGTTATCAGCCCAAAGGTCTGCGCAAAAAACTGGATAGTGGGTTCGAGCGATTTCGGGATCGCGTTTTTCGTCCGCTCATCAGGACGGGGGTCCACCATCGATGGGCTGCTGTAGCCTTATCCGTTGCCCTGATGATGATGACCGTAGGCTGGATAGCCAGTGGCCGACTGGCCTTCAATTTCTTCCCCGTTGCAGAAGGGCCAATCCTCTTCGCAAATGTCGATTTCGTGTCGGGCACGCCGGAGGAAACCGTTACCAACTACCTAAATCAGATTGAACGGGCCGTGCGGGAGACCGACGCGCACTTTGGGGGTGGGCTGGTTCGAACCGCAATTTCCCGCAAGGGTCTTGGTGAAAGCGGTGACTGGGAGCGTCGCAGCAGTGACAACATTGGCTCTGTACTGGTCGAGCTTATAAAACCCGACGAGCGCGCGGTGCGCAATCGTGAGTTCATCGACGAATGGCGCTCTCGCATACCGAAAGTGGCTGGCCTCGAAAACCTCTCGATCAAAGAGCCCACCGCGGGACCACCGGGCCAAGATATCGAGGTTCGGATCATCGGCAGCGACCTCGCAAGCGTCAAAGAGGCAGCAACTGATCTGAAAACCGTTCTAAGCGAGATTCCTGGAGTGTCCGGCGTGGAGGACAACATGCCCTATGGTCGGGAGCAGCTGATCTTAAGACTCACCCCGACCGGAGAATCGCTGGGCTTGTCCGTTGAAAATTTGGGGCGTCAGCTTCGAGCCGGCTATGAGGGACAACTCGTTCAGGTGATGGCAGATAACGGCGACGAAGTTGAAGTTCGCGTGATGCTTCCGGACAACGAGCGTGACCGGTTGAACAGCCTCGAAGAATTCGAAGTCATGCTCCCAAGCGGCGGCCTGGTGCCGTTTGATAACGTGGTGGAGATGACGCCTGGACGAGGCTTTGATTCCATTCGTCACGTCGAGGGCAAACTCGCCGTTACCGTGACGGGCGACGTCGATGACACCGTCAACAACGACAACCGGATTATCGCCAACCTAAAAGCCAACACCATGGCCGGGCTTGAGCGAAAACACGGCGTGAAGTTTTCATTTGAGGGCCGTCAGGCCGATCAGCGTGAAACGCTAGGGGACATGAAACGTGGGGCCGTGGTGGCGATGCTGCTGATCTATCTCATACTAGCCTGGGTGTTTGGTTCCTACGGATGGCCTCTGTTGATTATGGTCGTCATTCCCTTTGGGCTTGTGGGCGCCGTTTGGGGTCATGTATTGATGGGCATCGACCTCACGATTCTTTCAATGTTCGGCTTTTTTGCTCTCGCCGGCATTGTCATCAACGACTCCATCATCCTGGTCTCCTTCTACAAAGAACTGCGTCAGCAGGGTATGCCGGTTGATACCGCGGTCGTCGAGGCGGCCTGTCAAAGATTAAGGGCAGTTTTGCTCACGTCGTTAACCACTATCGCGGGGCTCACGCCACTCCTGTTTGAGACCTCACTGCAGGCACAGTTTCTGATTCCGATGGCAACATCGATCGCTTTCGGTCTGGCTTTTGCGACCGTACTGGTCCTGATTTTGGTGCCGTCGCTGCTGGCGATCTACGAAAATTCTTTCCTCGGTCGTCGCGCGACAAATGCATCTGGCGAGTTAGATCAGTCTACGCGCTCGAGCCACATCGGTTAATCATCTGAATCGGTCCACGACGGCGTTGACCCAGCAGCGCGCCGTGCGCCAACGGGTTCAGTTAAAGACCAGATCGTACCGCCGAAAAACGTCATCCTGGGCCCAACCCCGCTTTTCATAAAGCCCCTGAGCAGGCTCATTGCTGTGCGCAGTGCGAAGCCATATGCGAGTCGCTCCGGAGTCCTTTGATGCCTTTTCAGCCGTCTGCATTAACCGATCGGCAATATGTTGGCCACGATGGCCAGGATCGACGAAGAGATCATTCAGCAACCAGATATGGCTGAGGGACACGGTAGAAAATGTGGGATAGCACTGGGTAAAGCCTACCAACACGGTGTCTTTTTCAGCCACAAATATCACTGACTCATTATTTGATATTCGATCCACCAAATACGATCGCGTCTTCTCGCTCCGCGTCTGCTTGTAAAACTCACGATACTGCTCGACCAGCTCGGTTAACTGATCCACATCATCGACTCTGGCGAGTCGCACGTTAAGCTGGCTATCTCCCGGCATGGCTGTCTCCTATAACACGCCCAAACGTGAGCTAAATTCCGGGCGGATGGATTTTTTTGTCGCCTGGTGCTCGTTTGGCGATACATTTTAGTCGCAAAGCAAAAGCGTCCAGTTGTTCACTCTCAATCTTTAAGCGGAGGCACAAAATGGTCGATCGTTATACCCAAGTCCTGCTCACGGTGATCGCCGTGAATCTCACGCTCATCGTTGGCTGGGGGGCCGTAAAGGTGCTTGTGCCGGAGGTTGCCGCATCACGGGATCTTGTCCAGCATGTTTATGTGACAAACGACCCGCTCAACGTCAACATCAAAGAAGTCGACGGCTGGTCCATTTTTGGGGGCAAGATTCCCGTAAAACTGGACTAGTACAGATAGCGTTGCGCCTCGGGTTTAGCGTGCGCCTCAGACGAGCGCCGCTACTGATTTCTCAATGGCGGCCTCGGTCTCATCCAGATCTTGCTGAGACAGCGCGAGCGAGACATAAACCTTGCCTACCGATTTGAATACGCCGTTTTCCCGCAGCAGTTCAGTGAATTTCGCGAGACGGGCCTTATCTGAGGACTGAAAATCCCGATAGTTTCTGACTGGCTGATCAGTGAAGACGACCTCGAACAACGTCGGGTGGCCCACAATCTGGTGAGCATGGCCCGCCGCACTAAGATGCTTTGCTAAAGATTGCATCAATCGCTCGCCGTTCTTGATAAGGGTATCGTACTGACCCTCTCTTCTAAGAATCTCCATGGTTTTAAGACCGGCGACTGCAGCGACCGGGTTACCGCTCAGGGTCCCTAGTTGCATCAAAAAACCTTCGCTGCCCACACGCGCCTTATCGAAGTGGGACATGATCTCTGCGCTGCCCGCAATCGCAGCAGATGGAAAACCGCCGCCGATGACCTTGCCCAGCGTGCAAATATCGGGCACCACGCCGTAGGCCTCTTGCGCACCACCATAGGAAAAGCGAAACCCCGTCACCACCTCGTCGAATATCAAGAGGACGCCGTATCGCGAACACTCAGATCGCAAATGCTCGAGAAAACCCGGTTCCGGCGGCACAATGCGCTGCAACGGCTCGACGATAACCGCCGCAATGTCGGCAGCCTGCTCAGCCATCAACGCACTAACGAATGCCGCGTCGTTATACGGCGCGATCAGCATGGCATCCTGTACGCTTTTGGGAATGCCGGCGGAATCTGGGACGGCGGTGGGAAAGTCCACCTGTTTTTCAGGGGCAAGGCTCATCTGCGCTTCGGCCGACATCCCATGGTAACCCCCCTCAAATTTGAGGATCTTGTTTCTGCCGGTGTAGGCACGGGCGAGCCGCATCGCATACATATCGGCCTCACCGCCAGAAGAAACATAGCGAACCTGCTCGGCACAGGCGACGGCCCGACAGATCTCCTCGGCAAGTGCGATTCCGCGTTCGTTATTGGCGAA
>RGTL01000091.1 GCA_010025385.1 Gammaproteobacteria bacterium
GTCAGTACCGCATCAACGATGCAGGCGCTTGGCTCGATGGCGCCCGCGTTTACTCTCGCGAACACCCATCCGGCGCAAGGCGGTCCGATCGTTTCCCTAAACGATTTTGATGAGCACCCGGCCCTGCTGGTGGCTTTCATCTGCAATCACTGTCCCTATGTCGTTCATATTCGAGACGCGTTTATCGTATTCGCGCGGGAGTTTGCAGCAAAAGGGCTCGGCGTTATCGCGATCAGTGCCAATGATGCTGGTCAATACCCCGACGACGCCCCTGACAAGATGGCGGCAGAGGCTGGTCAACACGGATTTGGCTTTCCCTATCTGCACGATGCGGATCAATCCGTCGCTAAAGCCTATCGACGCCAGATTTTTTTCTCTTCAATGAAAAACGGGAACTGGTCTACCGCGGTCAGTTCGATAGCTCACGGCCCAAAAACAACGAGCCTGTGACCGGGGCCGATCTGCGGCGAGCTGTCGACGCGACGCTCTCCGGCCTGCCGGTTTTGGATCCTCAGATACCCAGCATCGGCTGCAATATCAAATGGAAGGCCGGCCAGGCCCCTGATTATTTCCCCGCCTGACCGCACCGCACGCCGCCATCGGTTTAATTGGCATGGGTGAATCCATACTGTTCTCGGTATTTCTGGTGTTCACCGGCGCCGCTGTGCTCGCGACGCTTGCGCTGTACGCACGCCAGTCCCTTCTGGTGGCCTACATTGGTCTGGGAATACTCATGGGGCCAAGCGTCAGCGGCTTCGTTAGCGACCCGAGATTGATTGCCGATCTTGCTCAGATTGGAATCATCTTTCTGCTCTTTCTGCTGGGGGTCGACCTCTCGCCACGCAAATTAGTCGACCAAATGCGTGAGGCAACGGGCGTAACACTCTTAAGCTCGATCGTTTTTGCCGTGCTTGGATATAGCGTCGGGGCACTCATGGGTCTGTCAAAAACCGATTGCCTGTTGATCGGAATGGCCACCACCCTATCCAGCACCATCATCGGCTTGAAGTTATTGCCGACCACCATGCTGCATCACCGGCACACGGGCGAGGTGATTATCAGCATTTTGCTGCTTCAGGACCTCATCGCTATCGCTATCTTGCTGGTGCTGAACACCCTCACCGGGGACAGCGTGCCGTGGATTCGGGCCATGACAGAAATCGTGGGCCTGCCCTTGCTTTTTGGCGCAGGCCTGCTCATTGAGCGATACCTATTACGGCCACTTTTTTTGCGGTTTGACAAGATTGGCGAGTATGTTTTTCTGTTAACGCTGGGCTGGTGCCTGGGGTTTGCCCAACTGGCACAGTCGATGGGCCTGTCGTACGAGATCGGCGCATTTATCGGGGGCATTACCCTCGCCAACAGTCCGATCGCTCCCTTTATTGCCGAGAGCCTGAGACCGCTTCGGGATTTCTTTCTCGTGATGTTTTTCTTTGCCCTAGGGGCAGGTTTCGACATAGCCAGCGCCTCGGACGTCTGGATGGGCGCTGTTGTCCTGGCGGTCGCCGTGATGGTGGTTAAACCGCTCACCTACCGTCTTCTTTTTAAACGCTATGGCGAAAGCACGCTGCTCGCAGGAGAGGCAGGTGTGCGGCTTGGACAGATGAGCGAATTTTCACTATTGATCGTGGCCGTCGCCGCGCAGGCAAGCACGATCAGTTCACAAGCCGCGACGCTGGTTCAGGTAGCTACACTGATCACCTTCGTGCTCTCATCGGCTTTCGTCGTGATGCGCTACCCCACACCGATCGCGCTGTCGGAGCGCTTACGCCGGGACTAAAACCCTATTGTTTTGATGCGGCTTGGTTTTTGACCTCACTGACCGCCGCCTCAAGCGCTGACCAGAGCGCGCAGGCTATTGCCGTGCGCCACCACCAATACTTTCTTATCGGCACGCAGGGCTGGGAGGGCTTTTTCATCCCACCAATCTTTCACCCTTACGAGCGTATCGGCCAGTGACTCGGTAGCCGGCAATCCCGAGATGCCTTCATAGCGTGCATCGTTAGCCGGGTGCTGCGGGTCACCGGCATCGAGAGGAGGCGGTTGAATCGCGTAGCCGCGACGCCACTTCAGTACCTGCTCTTCGCCGTGTCGGGCGGTTGTTTCCTTTTTGTCGAGACCCTGCAACGCACCGTAATGGCGCTCATTCAGTCGCCAGTCCGTTTGCACCGGCACATACATCTGATCCATCTCATCCAGAATTAGCCACAAGGTTCGAACCGCGCGTTTCAGCTTCAAGATCGCTCAGCGAGTTGCGCTACCAGCATGCGCAGCGCTTGGCCGCGGTGACTCAAGATATTTTTCCGCTCAGGAGCCAGCTCGGCGGCAGTCGCTTTTTCGCCTTCGATCCAAAAAATTGGGTCATAACCAAAGCCGTTGTCTCCTTTGGGCCCGGTGATGATTTTCCCCGCCCAAGCGCCTTCGCAAATCAACGGATCCGCGTCGTCGGCATGGGTCACGTAAACCATCGCACATCGAAACCGCGCGCCTCTTTTCTCAGGCGCTAAACCATCAAGCGCGGCAAGAAGTTTCTCGACGTTCTCAGTGTCTGTCGCCTGCGCCCCGGCGAAACGGGCCGAGTACACGCCCGGTCGCCCATCCAAAGCGTCGACTTCCAGACCGGAGTCATCCGCGATCGCGGGGCGTCCCGTTTGTCGCGCCGCATTGCGCGCCTTCAGGAGCGCGTTGTCGATAAACGTTGTCCCCGTTTCCTCGATGGGCTCCACTCCCAAGCTACCCTGACCGACGACTTCGAGCGGCGTGTTGCGCAACAAACTATTGATTTCCTGAATTTTTCCCTGATTATCGGATGCCAGCACCACTTCGCTCATGACAACTCACTCTCGGCTCGGGCGGCGCTTTGCAGTGCCATGAGCTGGCGAATGCCAGAAGCAGCCAGAGCGGTCATGGCTTGCATCTCGCTCTGCGAGAAAGCGGCATGTTCCGCTGTACCCTGCACCTCAATAAAACCCCCCTGATCATTCATCACAAAATTCATATCGGTGTCGGCTGTGCTGTCTTCGGCGTAATCGAGATCCAGCAGGACCTCGCCATTCTTGATCCCAACCGAAACCGATGCTATTTGCCTTAGCGGCGGCAATTGCTCGAGCCGACCTTGATCACATAGCGTGTCCAAAGCATCCGCCAGAGCCACCCACGCCCCGGTGATCGATGCGGTACGGGTACCGCCATCGGCTTGGAGGACATCGCAATCCAGTGTGATCGTGCGCTCGCCGAGGCTCTTCAGATCAACCGCCGCACGTAAGGACCGCCCAATTAGCCGCTGAATTTCAAGCGTTCGCCCCCCTTGTTTACCCCGTGCGGCCTCTCTCGCGGTCCGTTCTCCGGTCGCCCTTGGCAACATCCCGTATTCCGCCGTGATCCATCCCTGTTGTGAGCCATGCAAAAAACGCGGCACCCGATCCTCAACGCTGGCAGTGCACAACACCTGCGTGTGACCGAATGCCACCAGCACAGAACCCTCTGCGTGACGGGTGAAGGAACGAGTGAAACGCACCGGCCTCAACTCATCGGATGATCGGTTATCAGATCGTGACATAGGGAATCTCTCGTCTATTTGAAAGGTAAACGGAACTGCCCATCTTTAGCGCGGCATGGCGGGCAGGTGCAGACCAAAATGCGAGAAGAAATTGGTCAGAAAGCGGTAGGTCAGTCCCCAGATCACTCGAGGATCTTCGGAATCGAGGAGCACGCCCGGAAACGCTAAGTCGCCGGCTGCATCGTAACGCACGGTGGTTCGCAGGGTAGGATCCAACAGACGGGAAAGGGGCAAACTCACCACGTCGGACACTTCATGGTTGGGTCGAAACGCGCGAACCTCATCGGCCATAAAAACAAAACACGAGATCACCAGATCGGCCGAGCGCCCTCCGTGACGGCCGCGCATATCATCGAGACGACCCACCATTTGTGACGGGCTTAGCTCAAGCCCGATCTCCTCGTGCGTCTCTCGGCAAGCGGCCGCGCCATCCCACTGGTCCTGCGGTTCGCGGCGACCGCCCGGAAAAGCCATTTGGCCAGACCAGGGATCGTCCTTATGTTCTGCGCGCTGAATAAAAAGAATATCGGGATCCTCCTGATCCGACGCGAGATTCAAAACCAGGGCCACCTCGGCGCGCTTCAAAGAAGGCTCTGAAACCAGCGCTGGCGTATGCAGATCGAAAAACGATCGGATCCTCTGTGCCGGAATCACCAGTGAAAACCCGCGCCCAGCAAAACCCCATAGTGCGGCTCGCTGGCCTTGGATCCAGTCACGGTGCCCACATACTCGGTGATGTGATAGCGCCAGGCAAGGCGCAGATCAACAAACGGGAAAGGATCCAATACCAGGCCTGCCTCTACCGCGAGGGTGGACAGGTTCTGGCGCGCGCCGAGGTCACCCAACGATGGCGTCCAGCCCGCTTCCACGTAGGGTCGCAAAAAGCCCAGAAGATCGATCCGCGCCTCGGCCATGAGTCGCGGGGCCGATAACGCGCCCTCCGCCCCAAAGCGCTCCTGATTCCATCCCAAGCCCAGCGCAACAAACGAGTTGGGGCCAGGGCTTAAAAGCCGGTATTTGAAGTCGACGAACGTCTGTTCGTCGGAGGCGCTGACAACGGTTTCCTCATTGATCCGGTATAGCGATCCTCGAAAACCCCACCGTTCGTTGAGCCACAACTCACCATAGGCTCCCACCAAGGGCGTATCGAAAGAGGCGTTCGCATAGTCGCCGACGCCCCAGAACATCAGCCCCGCTTCACCATCGACAGGACCGATCGCATGGGCCGAGCCCCCCATCATGAGACCAAGACTCAGCACGGCCCGCGTGAGTAACTTCAAGGGATTTTTCTCCTATTTTGATGCATCAATTTTAACATCTGACCCATTGCCATCCGATCATTTACAGATGGCAACGAACGTGGCAGGTTATCGCTATGGATAGTTCCGATACGGCCCGGTTGGATCGATGGCTTTGGGCTGCGCGTTTTTTCAAAACCCGTGCGGATGCGGCGCTGGCCGTGCGCGCAGGTCACGTATTGGTGAACGACCGTCGCGCGCGCCCAGCCAAAAGTCTTCGGGTGAGTGACGCGCTGCGTATCAAAAAAGGTTTTTTCACTCAAAAGATCACCGTGACGAAGTTGCTCGAAAAACGGGTTTCGCCGGCGCTCGCGGGAGAGGCCTATCAGGAAGATCCGCTCAGCATCGAAAAAAGGAAAGAGCAGGCAGCGGCTCTGCGCCTGCAGCCCACACCGATCCGCACGCACTGCGGTCGACCCGACAAGAAAGCGCGTCGTCAGATTGAGCGATTGCGTTACGCAGAGACAGGAAACTAGTCCGATGCGCGGTGTCATTCTCGATGCGGACAGCTTCGACCGGGGCGATCTCGACCTGGCCTCGCTGACAGCCAGCGTGGATCACTGGGAAATACATCGCGCCACGCACAAGACCGAGACCTTGCAACGCATCGCTGGCTTTGATGTGATCGTGACCAATAAAGTGGTCATCAACAGCGAGGCGATGGCGAGCCCGGGGCTTCAGTTAATCGTGGTGGCGGCGACCGGCACCAACAATATTGATCTCGCATCGGCGAAAGCCCGCGGTGTACCGGTGTGCAACGTCAGAGATTACGCGTCGGGCGCTGTGAGCCAGCACGTCTTTTCCCTGATTCTGGCTTTGACTACAAGGCTTCACGATTACGCAGTCGCCGTGCGCGAGGGGCGCTGGCAAAAAAGCGACGTGTTCTGCCTTTTGGATCATCCCATTGGTGAGCTCGAGGGTTTGACCCTTGGCATCATCGGCCACGGGAATTTGGGTCAGCGCGTGGCAACCATTGCCCGGGGTTTTGGCATGGAGGTGCTGATCAGCGCTCGCCCGGGACGTTCTGAAATCCCATCAGGCCGCGTACCCCTGGAAGTTATTCTTGAACAATCCGATGTCATTTCACTGCACTGCCCGCTCAACGAACACACCAAAGACCTGATCTCGGCTCCCCAACTGCGCGCGATGAAATCGACTGCGCTGCTGATTAACACAGCACGAGGGGGGATCATTAACGAGCACGATCTCGCCGAGGCGCTGCGGGCGGGCGACATCGCTGGCGCTGGAATTGATGTGTTGACCCAGGAACCACCACCGGCGAACCATCCGCTGTTGGCGAACGATATTCCAAATTTGATTGTCAGTCCGCATAACGCCTGGGGATCGGTCGCAGCACGACAACGACTCGCCAACGAGATCGCGAGGCTCATTACGGCGTTTCGCTCAAGCCATCCGGCAAACCTTTGCCTCCCTTAGAGCGTTGGGCATCGACACGCCACTGGCCCTGTATGTCCACCTGCCGTGGTGCGAGCAAAAGTGCCCTTACTGTGACTTCAACTCGCATCCGTTGCGCGGACAATTACCAGCGGAGGAATACACGAAGGCGCTGCTCAGCGATCTTCATGACGCCCTGCCGCTTACCGACGAGCGGGTATTTGACACTGTGTTTTTTGGGGGTGGCACACCCAGCCTTTTCCCAGCGGATAGCATCAAGACCCTGCTTGAGAGCCTGACGAGCGCCAAACGCCTTGCCGACCAAGCCGAAATCACGCTCGAGGCCAATCCCGGATCGGCAGAGGCCGGGCGGTTTTCAGGATACCGGGATGCCGGTGTGAACCGGCTCTCGATTGGGGTTCAAAGTTTTAACGACGAGCATCTTTCTTTGCTCGGGCGGATTCACAGCGCCGATCAGGCACACCGGGCCTGCCAGGCGGCTCACGAGGCTGGGTTTGATAATTTCAATATCGATCTCATGTTCGGCCTGCCGACACAAACTCCGGTTGAGGCCACAGACGATCTCAACGCCGCGATCAGTGAGCGCCCTACTCACCTGTCGCTCTATCAGCTCACGATCGAGCCCAATACTGCATTCGCGGCAGAACCGCCGGAGCTGCCGTCTGACGATGCGTCATGGGATATCCGGTGCGCCGTGCAAGAACGTGCGCAGGCGGCAGGATTCCAGCACTACGAGGTCTCGGCCTTCGCACGGCCAGGCAGAGAGTGTCATCATAATCTTAATTATTGGCGGTTCGGCGACTACCTGGGTATCGGTGCCGGTGCGCACAGCAAGCTCACGCTTGGATCCGGTATTCATCGCTGGCATCGTCCACGCCATCCCAAGGCCTATGTCGAAAGCATGGCCCAACCCAGCACTCCCCAGATCGGCTGCGCTCTGGAAACAGCTGATCAGACCTTCGAGTTTTTGCTGAATGCCTTGCGGCTGAAAGAGGGTTTTCACCCGAAGTTATTCAAACAGCGGACCGGCATGGACTGGCCCTTTGAATCAGATGAGGTTCAAGGCGCCATAGCGGACGGGCTGCTGTATTGCTCGAGCGAGCAAATCCGCACGACGGCGCTCGGCTGGCGATTTCTGGATGAATTGCTCCAAAGATTTTTAAAACCCTGACCAGGCCTCGCCCACAGAGGCTAGAAAAAGATCGGCTATTGGAGCAGGTGAAGCACACACGGGTATGATTGGCGCTCCTGGGCGAGGGCGTGTTTCAACTCGGCGTCCCGCCTGCTCAGCAACCGGTCAGATCGATGCTCTGGAT
>RGTL01000092.1 GCA_010025385.1 Gammaproteobacteria bacterium
TAAGCCAGAGATCATGGCGGATGCCGCAGCCGCAATTTTGGCAAAGCCATCACGGGAATTCACCGGTAACTTCTGTATCGATGATGTACTGCTTGCTTCGGAAGGCGTCACGGATTTCAGCATCTATCGCGTGGATCCAGGCAAGCCTCTTTGGAGCGACTTTTTTCTCCCGGATGACACGCCAGAGGTTGAGCGACGTGCGTCTGGACGCGCTGGCTAGAGGCCAGACCGTATTTGATGAATCGGTTCGTAGTGTTCAATTGCAGCAGGCGCGCGGTCTCGCTGAGCGCTGGCATGGTCGGGCTAATGGGCGGCTTCAGGCGATCATGGCAGCTACGGGCTTATCCACCTCCTCGCCGGCGTTGCTTAAAGGCATGCGCAAGTGCGCAGATGAATTGGGGCTTCGGATCTCGATTCATATGGGCTTTGGCGAACGGGCGCTGGTAAAGCAGATTCATGGCCAAGAGCAATTTGATTACGCTCAACGCCACGGCATGCTGGGTGCCGACGTGATCGCCGTTCATTGCTACGAGGTCGATGAGCAGGAAATCGAAACCTTGGCTCAATCGGGTACGACATTGGCCCATTGTCCCCACATGAATCAGTTCCGTGGCGAAGTCGCTCCCGTTCATGCGTTGCGCCAACGGGGAATGCAGGTCGGGCTAGGGATTGATAACTACTTTTCTGATTATTTTGAGGTTCTCCGCTCGTTTCTGTCGAGCGCGCGTATCAAAGCGCATGATCCTGAATTGTTTTCAGCAAACGATGCGCTGGCGATGGGAACCATTGAGGCCGCCAAAGTCATTGGACTGGATCACGAGATTGGCTCCATCGAGGTGGGCAAGAAAGCCGACTTGCAGATCGTGAATATGCGCACGCTTGGCTTAACCCCTACAAACGATCCGGTGACCACACTTGTTTATCACGGTCATGCAAAGGATGTCGAGACCGTATTCATTGATGGCCAAAAAATCGTATCGGACGGGAGCGTGCAAACAGCCGACCAGGATGATTTGCTGGCTGAGGCAGGGTCTGCCGCAGATGCGGCGTGGAATCGATTTAAGTCAAGGTATGGCGGCTTTGCTGCACCGGCCCCTCACTAGCAGATAAGCCGGTAGCGAGCTATCCGTCAATTCCCGTTTCGATAGCTACATCGGAATCAAAGTCCCCCACGATTTCGCCTTCCGTCATTTTCCAGTGGGGATATTCCCGCTCGTACGTGCGTCGAATGTCATCGATCGGGGGCTCGGCATACTCCCCGCGCTCGAAGATGTACTCCATATGGCGTCGACCCTCGAGATCATAGGGGTGATAGATCGAGTCCTCCGTGGCGTCAAAGTCCAGATAGAGGTATAGCCGTGCCAAAAGAAAATATCGGTGCCCATTTTTTCACGCATCTTGCGAGTGGATAAATGATTCCGTACATCCGCGTATCCCAATCGCGCAGGGATACCGAGGCTGCGGCAGCAGGCCGCCAGAAGGATCGCCTTTGAGACGCACCAGCCGTGGCCAAGCTCAAGGTTACGTCGTGCGCTTAAGCCCGTTTCCGAGATGTCCAGGTCGTATCCGTCATATCGGATCTGATCCCGGACCGCGTAATACAGAAGCACAGCTTGCTCCGTCGCCTGAGTTTCAGTCCCGATCGCGCGCCGACTGAAGCCGACTACGGCATCATCGTCGCTCTGAACGGTGGGACCCGGTTTGAGAAAGTCAGAAAAATCTGAAGTCACGGTAAGCGCGCGGTTTTCTAATCTGCGTGCAGACTATAGGCAGTCAAAAATTTATTTGTCAATCAAGCGTGTAACGTTGATACTCATTTGTCTGTCTGTTCAACTGATTTAGACACGATGGCTCAAATCGCTTATCTCAATAGCTTCCCTGCACCTAATGCACTCGAGATCCTCGCCGAGCATCCCCAGCACAACGTGATTAGGGTGGATGGCAAAGCGCCCCTCGATGAATGTTTTGACATTCTTCGCACCGCTAATGCCTATCAATGTGTCGGCGCACGAGATGAAGTGCCTGTCGGACTTCGAGTCGACGAGACCTTTTTGAATCGAACGCCAGAACTATTGGTTGTGTCGGCCAGTGGATCGGGAGTGGATGTGTTTGATCTTGAGGCCTGTACACGGGCCGGCGTGTTAGCGGTTAACCAAGCGGGTGCCAATGCGCAGTCGGTGGCCGAGCAGGCGCTCGCTATGTTCAACGCACAGGCGTTTGCCAAAATGAAATCCGGCGCCATTTTTGTGAATGCGGCTCGCGGCTCCATTCACAATGAAAACGCGCTGGCCGATGCTATGGATGCGCATCATATTGCGGGAGCCGGTCTTGACGTCTGGGATGTCGAGCCGCCCCCGCCCGCGCATCGTCTGTTGCAAATGCCTAACGTCATCGCGACGCCGCATATTGCCGGGTACACGCGCGATAGTCTTGAAAAGATGGCCGAGCATGCGGCCACGCAACTGCTCACGATCTTTGATGGCCAGCGCCCCCCGCGCCCGGTGAACCCGGCTGTTTTACCCGTATTTCGCGAGCGCTATGTGGCTCGTTTCAAAGAGCCGCAATGGGCTGATTAATGGTTGGCAAAGACCAGCATCTGTACCGGCATTAACAGCGCCTGAATCCGAAGAATGATGGCGTGAACCAGGCCGACGGTATCCACAATGTGCAGGAATATCGTCTCGCCCATACCGAGCTCGCCCGACGCAAGCAATTCGTGATTGTTGGTATAGGCGTTGGCTATGCATTTGCTACCGGGCATCACCTTTTTTAAACCTTCCTGGTAGAGCGGTTCCATGACAACGGTGAGCGTTCCAGGTCGGGCTCTTTGCTGAGCGTCCAGCAGGGTATCGGAAGGTTTGAGTTGACCTGCGGCGACGACAGGCTGAACGCGTGTCACGACCATGGGAATCACTTTGAAGGGATCCGAAAGGCAGACGACCTCTCCCAGAGTGCCCGGTTTAATTACCTGAGTGGCCAGTTGATTGAATCCAGCGGCGATCTGGTAACGTCCGGACTCGGGTCCTTCTGAGGGGATCAACACACCGGCCGGTCTCAGAATGGGATTCACATAATCACCCCGTTGGAGAAAAAACTGGGCGACCTCACCATCCACCCCAGCGTAAATGATTGTTTTGCCAAGCTCTACCTCAGCCTGTTCGAGGGCGCGCCTGGCGCTTTCGCGCTGCGCGGGCAGCACCTCACTAATTTGTGACTCAACCGCCTCAATGTTTGCCAGGGCGCTCTGCACACCCCCTTGTTTCTGGGCAACGTTATTGGTGAGACG
This sequence comes from Gammaproteobacteria bacterium, assembly GCA_010025385.1. Taxonomy (GTDB): domain Bacteria; phylum Pseudomonadota; class Gammaproteobacteria; order Arenicellales; family UBA868; genus UBA868. Next base: position 3,287 of record RGTL01000092.1, read on the forward strand.
ATCCAGTTCGATCTGGCTGACCAGTTGGGAGGAAAGCTTGCTCTTCTTATCGAGTTCATTCTCGGCTTGCTTTAACGCGCTCTGCGCCTTAAGTAGAGCGGCATTGGCTGCCTCCCGCTGAATGTTGGCCTGCGCAAACGCGGCCTCAATCTGGGCCAGCTGGCTCTTCGCCACATTAACCGCTGCCAGTTGGGAACTGTCCAGGAGACTAAATAGCGGCGTGCCGGCTGCGACCGGCTCCCCGTTCTTCACAAACACTTCCTCGACTCGCCCACCCCCCTCGGGCAGGATGGGAATCGTTCGAAAGTACGGTCCAGCGTTTGTTGTCGAGGGATGGAAATAGAAGACGACGGTAATTAAGGTGACGGTCAGGACGAGGCAAGCGGTAATCCCCCACCGGAGTTCGTACCAGACGGTGAAGAAATTAATCTCATGCCCCCAGCGTTTACCTTGTCGATACCGACGGAACAGGTAGTCTGGCAATACGGTGACTAGTGAACAGAAAATGAGTTCGAGCATGATTTAGTGCTCCTGCGGTTTGGCGTCGCGGTCATTGGACTGCGTGTCGGCAGGCTCTCCGGAAATCTTCGCGAGCGAGCGCGCGATGTTATTGATTGGCGTCAGGAAGTCTGGGAGTTTAAGTAGGGCGAGAATCAGCGCGAGGACCCAAAACACATTGTTATGCGTGAACAACGCCAAGAGCGCGAGCACCATGATCAGCTGAGACTGCGTGTTACCGTGTTTGTGTGCGAGTTGTTCCGGAATGGCATGAATCTTAAGGTAGAAAACCCCGATTCCCAGTATGAGCACGACAACAAAAATGGCAATGCCGGTAAACAAGGGATCGCTTCCATCTGCTCCACCTATGTAGGCGGGCAGATTGTGAGGTGCCAAAGCGTGCAGTTCACCACTCATACGAAGGTACTCCTGTAAAAAATAGAAAGTTCATCAGCCTAAGGTTTTCCTCGCGTTTGCTCGCTCGCGGCGAGGCGCTCCGATAGCGGCTTTGCCGAAATACCATGCACCACAAGACTGATACCGACCGTACAGACCACGACCGCCACGATCAGATCCGTATGGGGCAGTTGTTCAGAGACCACGATAGCCGCAAACGCGAGGCTGGCGAGTCCACGAGGTCCAAACCACCCCAGAAAGAGTTTGCTTGCGGTTCGCTCTCCAGAGCCTGCCAGCGATAGCCCAATCGGTATCATTCGAATAATGGTGAGGCTGAGCAGCGCGTACAGGAGGATGTGCAAGTTCATCGCGGGCAACGCCAGAGGCACAATAAGAAGACCGAACATCACCCACGCAACCAACGCGAGTACTTCGCCGATTCCTTCAGCCGGTTCGACGAGATGGTGTACTTTGTCGCCAATCATTCCGCGAAACACCAGCCCCCCCACAAACGCGGCGATGTATCCGCTGCCGTGCAGGGACTGGGCAATTGCAAAACACCCAATGGCAAGAGCAGGCAGGCTCACCTGGAGCCAGATGCCGTCCAGCCACTCCCGCTTTTTTGCAAACTTGAGTAGCGAGGCTCCGATTACGGTCAGGCCAATCCCAACCGCAACCCCTATACCTATCTCTTCGCTTAGCAATACCCACGCAAGCCCATCTCCCTGGGTCGTGTCACCCAGCTCAAGCGCGATAAAAAGAAGAAGGAAAGGCACGCACAATCCGTCATTGAGGCCGCTTTCAGCGCTCAGCCCCTCACGCAGTCGATCCGGCACCTTTGGGTTGGTGACCACGGCTTTTCCCAGCGCCGCGTCGGTTGCAGCCAACATGGTGCCCAGAACAGCTGCCTCATAGAGCGACAACACGTCAAACCAGGCAGCGGCGACGAGCGTACCAAAAGCCATGGTGAGGGGTAAACCAATCACGAGCATCCGAACAGGCAGCCTCAGGTTTCGCCTCAGTACCCCAAGATTAGCGTTAGCCGCGTCGATAAATAAAATGAGCGCCAGCGTGACATCGATTAGGGGCTTACCGTTTACCGCAGCTGCCTGCGGGGAGAACCAGTCGAGACCCAAGGGGCTCATAGCGATGCCTACGCCAACGAAGATAATCGGCGCGGATAAAGGCAGGCGCTGAATCTTTCCCGCAATCAGGCTATAAGCAAAAGCGAGTATGGCGAATCCGGCTAAGCCCGCATACATTATGGCGCTCCTCCCCTATAAAACCTTTTGGTGTCGGTGGACGCCAGCCCGACCCGACCACCTGAATTTAGGTACGATTGGCACAACATATGTTAGAGAATACCACCACTTGTACGGTTATCCAGATCCGCATAAGCGGTGTCTCAAAACAAACCGTTCGGCGTTCTGAATTCATGTAAAGGCTTACCCTTTGGCTGACAGAAAACTTTTTAGCGCGGAAGATCATCGTCGTGCGGCACAACGGCGCATGCCGCGGATCATTTTTGATGCCCTGGACGGCGGGGCCGGTCGCGAAACGGCGCTACGTAAAAACACCGAGGCCTTTGACGATCTTTTTCTTCAGAGCCGTGTTCTGGTGAACGTTCAGGATCGTTCTCTGCAGACCACTTTTCTGGATACACCATGGCAGTTACCCTTCGGCATCTCTCCGATGGGCATGTGCAATCTTTTTTGGCCTGACGCAGACCAAATCCTCGCTGAAGCCGCTCGCACCCTTGGGTTTCCGCTGGGTGTTTCAACCATGGCCTCGACGTCGCTCGAAGAAATTTTTGAGCAAGCCGGCGGTAACGCCTGGTTCCAGCTCTACGCGGGCGAATCCGATGAGGTAACTTTCGGTCTGGTTGAGCGGGCCGAGCGTGCAGGCTACTCGGCGTTGATCCTTACCGCGGATGTACCCGTTCTTCCTTCACGTCCGCGGGATTATCGAAATGGTTTTGCGGTACCGTTCAAAATGACCCCTCGACACGTTTTTGATTTCGCTTGGCACCCCAGGTGGTCGCTTAGCACCCTGGCACGTGGCGTGCCCAAGCCTGTCAATATTTCAGAGCACACGGCGCTCAAGAGATTGCCGGAGTTTAAGCGCGAGTCGGGTCGCGATCGGATCGACTGGGCCTTTCTTCGCGAGTTGCGCGCCATGTGGAAGGGTGATCTGATCCTTAAAGGTGTAATGAGTCCTGAAGATGCCAAAATGGGTATCGCTGCTGGTGTCGACGCGGTATACGTGTCTAACCATGGGGGCCGCCAGCTGGAGAGCGCGCCTCCAGCGATACAGGCATTGCCGATCATTCGTGAGGCGATTGGTCCGTCTGCGCCCCTGGTGTTTGATAGCGGGGTTCGCAGCGGTGACGATGTCGTCTGCGCCCTTGCCAGTGGCGCAGATTTTGTGATGCTAGGTCGGCCCATGCTCTACGCTATTGCTGGATCGGGGCGCGCGGGTTTGAATACATTTCTTAACGTACTGATGGACGATGTGAGTATCGTAATGGCGCAGATCGGTTGTCGGTCTCCGGCCGAGGTGGGCGCGAACTGTCTTGTGGGTACTTGCGGGTAGATCAAGGATCAACCCCGACCTATCGGATCTGAACAAACATCAATATGCATGACACAAAAATCATTCGAGGTGGGGCGTTACTGGCGCGGGCGCTGCACGAGAAAGGAATCGAGCGTGTATTTACGCTGAGCGGCGGGTTTTGTAACCCGGCACTTGAGGGCTTCTCTGACGTCGGTATCCCCGTGATCAACGCGCCTCATGAGCAGATTGCCGGACACCTGGCGGATGGATACACCCGAATCACCCGTAAACCCGCAGTTTGTCTGGTGGGGCCTGAGGGATTTGCTAACGCCGTTCCGGCAATGATGGAGGCTTGGGGCGAGCGCAGTCCAGTCATTTTCATTACCGGCTCGAGTACATTGAAGCGTCAGGGGAGTGGTGGCTTTAAGGAGATCGATGACGTCTCTGTAGCCGCGCCACTCACGAAGTTCAGCGCGAGTATTACCGATGGATTGCGCATTCGTGAATTTGTAGATCGTGCTTACAAGATTGCCCTGAGCGGTTATCCCGGCCCCGTTCATTTGAGCGTACCCGTCGACATTATGTTTTCATCCTTTCCTGAGGATGCGCAGCTTGAGGAGCGGCCGTTTATCCATGCGCCCCAGGCGATCCCGCGTGCCTGGCCAGCGCCTAATGATCTAGAGCCTATTCTCGAGACGATCGCCAAGGCCAAGCGACCCATCCTGATTGGGGGGCATGGCGTCTGGTGGTCCGGGGCAGAGGGCGTACTGCGAGAAGTCGGTGAGTCTTTGGCTATACCGATTTTCAATGTGCCCTATCACCAGAAATTGCTGCCGGAAACCAGCTC
>RGTL01000093.1 GCA_010025385.1 Gammaproteobacteria bacterium
GATTAAGATCGGTCATGAACGTTCGAGGGTTTCGGGCCCTAATTCGACACGATAAACTTACCCTCTCGAGCGTAGTCGCTGGCAGTAGAGAGCCGGCGCCCAGTGGCCTGACACGAACAACCACCCAACCATGACCAACGGAAATCTCGTTCAACACCCGCGCAGTCGGGTTAAGGCCCTTCTGGTTGTCATTGGTTTCATGATTGCGGCCTGCTCGTCTGCCCAGGCGCAGGAGACGCAAACTCAACCCATCCTCGATCAATCCCTAACGGCTCAGGAGCGTAAAGATCTTTTGGCGCGCCTAAGCGACGCGCAGGTTCGAGATCTTGTCTGGAACCTGATCGAAACCGAATCCAGCCCCACGGACAAAGGCGCCTCCGGAATCGCCAAAGAGCTCGACGACATCTCTGCCCGAATCAGACAAAATGTCGAACAGTTGTCTGCGGTGTCAGCACGCCTGTCCACGATTCCGTCCGTTGTCTTAAAAGCGATGACTCCGCCAGGTCGACAACCGGGCATTGTGTCTTGGATTGCTCTTGCGATCACGCTCATGATCGCGGCCGGGTGGGTGGTGCAACGAGTACTGGTACGCAGCACTCGATCGATTCAGGAGGCTCTAAATCAGGCTCAAGGGCAAAACTTCCCTCAACGAGTTGGGCGGCGATTTGTCCTGTTTCTTTATGATCTAGTCGCTCCGATCGCGTTCGCCATCACGACCTATATTGGATTTCAAATTTTATATGAAGGACACGAGCCGAACCGACTGCTTGCGCTCGGGCTGATCTCGGGGATCGTCACAGCGATGATTCTTGTGCGATTGGTAAACCTGGTGTTCTCTCCCCATCGACCCCAGATGCGCTTGAACACACTAGATGATCTAGACTCGAAGAGGCTAAGCCGAAGTGTCAACACCGTGCTTATCCTTGGAACCGCGATGTTCTATTTCTCGGGATACCTCAGCACCATTATGCCTGGGTCAGACGGCGCAGCCCTGGTTGGCTTATTAAATCTTCTGGACATTGTCGTTTTGATGGCTCTGATCATTGTTTTCATGTGGCGGGTCAAAGCGCCGGTCGCCCAACTTATCGAAGCCGGACAGAATCCAGGAATTGCTCGAAAGCTCTTTGCGAGCATCTGGCCGGCTATCGGAAACGCCTTTGTGTTGTTACTGCTGGCCATTGGCGTCGTAAGTGCACTGGGTCTCGGTCAAAAAGGTGTGTTCGAAGACTTGATGGAGACCCTCCTGCTCCTTCTCATCATTACTCCGCTGAGCCTCGGCCTCGTTGGCCCCTTGATAAGAGAGTGGGGCAAGACAGAGGACTCGGCTAATCTCCCGACTCAAAGAGACGGCTTGGTCAAATTGGCTCGCATCTCGGTGCTTTTTCTCGCTACCTTGAGCCTTGGCAGTATCTGGGACGTAAATATCATTGCCATCATGCGGTCTAATCTCGGCGAGACCATTAGCCAGGCAGGCGCACAGATCATCGTTACCGTGATTGTCGCCAATCTTGCCTGGTCGGCGACAAAGCGATGGGTGAATGCACAGAAGGAATCTGATGAAAGCGGTGAACTCGAGGATCAGACCGAGGCAGGTGGCGATCCTGGCGGCCAGGGGCTAACACGGATAGCCACTATTCTTCCGCTGCTTCGTGGGACACTTCTTGCCGTTATTGTCACCGTTGCCATTATGGTTTCACTTTCTAGCCTGGGTGTTGATACGGCACCGCTGATTGCGGCGGCCAGCGTCTTTGGCTTGGCGATTGGGTTTGGTGCCCAGACGCTTGTCGCCGATATCATTTCCGGCATTTTCTTTCTGGTCGACGATGCCTTCCGAAAAGGCGAGTACATCGATATCGGAGGAAATACGGGCACGGTGGAGAAGATTTCACTCCGGTCCATGCAGTTGCGTCACCACAATGGCCCTGTGCACACGATTCCTTACAGTCAAATCAGAACGCTCACCAACTTCAGCCGCGACTGGGTCATCATGAAATTTGAGCTTCGAATTCCATTCGAAGAGAACGTGGAAAAGGTCCGCAAGCTCATTAAAAAAGTCGGCCAAAAATTACTAGAGGATCCAGAACACGGGCCAGAATTTCTGGAGCCACTCAAGTCCCAAGGCGTCAACCGCATGGACGATTCCGCCTTTGTCGTCCGGTGCAAATTTTCAACGAAGCCGGGCAAACAGTGGGCGATTAGAAGAATCGCCTATGCCGCCATTCAGGATGCCTTCGCCGAAGCCGGTATCAAGTTTGCCCCCAAACGCGTGGTGGTTGAAGCCGTAACCCCAGAAATAGCCGCTGCGGGTGCGGCCGCACATCTCTCTCAGGAGGATCCCTCCAATGCAGGGGCTTCACGATGACGAAAGTTAAAATGAAGGGGGTTGTCCGAGCCGTAGTAGGCCTACTCTTCGCTTTCACCTGCTCCGCGTTTGCCCAAAATGCGCTTTTTTTAAGAAACTCCTTGCTGGCCGAACTCAAGCCAGAAGAGATGGACTCGCTACTCGCCGCCATTTCCGAGACCCTCGATCAAGAGCAATTGAATAAACCGCTTATCTGGGAGAACGAGTCGCGTACCATTTCAAGCAGCATCGCCGCCGTCGACGCGTATCAAAAGGACTCTCTTGCGTGTCGCCAATTAACTTTAACCACGACAAAAAATTCTGCTCAATCAGTCACCCAATATGGATTTTGTAAAGTGGATGACATTTGGCTGATGGATTCTGAATAGTCTTTGCTCTCTCACGAATTAAAAAGAATGACCCTCTGGCGCCCCGTTTTACCTCTTTTTAGCGGCCTGATTCTCGGCCTTTTCTCACTTGGCGCTCTGGCGCAACAGGCGAGCGACGAAAGTCCCGTAAAAGATGATTTTATCGATGACATTCATGAGGACTGGTCCAAGTGGGTTTTGAAGACAGCGGATAATGTCGACGGCTTTTTCTCGAATTCCCAAGCCGATGAAAACGCGCAAAAAACCCGTATTCGGACATGGCTGATGGGGCAATACGACGGTAACGAGGGCACGAAATTTCGTCTGCGCGTCCGCGCACGGGTATCGCTCCCCAAGACGGAGAATCGTCTTTCGCTGGTGCTGGGGGATGACGAGGAAGAGCGGCGCATGGATCAGCTTGATGACGCGCAATCCAATGTCAGTTTGCAGATCAGAAGCAAAAAGGATACCGCGCTCAAGCAGCTCAGATTCGACATCGGTATTCGCCGACGGGACAGCCGCTACCAACCCTATGCCCGGGCTCGTCATACCAAAATTTTTGAAACAGGAGGCCTGTGGGTGCCCCGTCTCACCAACTCGTTTTACTACTTTACGAAAAGCAAATTCGAATATCGTGGCGAAGCGCAGTTCGACCGGGTGATTGGCCGCGATTTCTTCTTCAGACCGCTATCCGTACTGCGTTGGTATCAAAACAATCCGGACGAATGTAACGAGGGTTTTTGCTTCGATCAGTACTTCAGTCTTTATCAGCGGGTTAACTCCAAACGCCAATCGGCGATTGCCTATGATGTCGAATTTTATTTTCGGGAAAAGCCTTCCGTAAACGTCTTTGATACGGTCCTCAAGCTTCGTTACCGACAAATGACCAATAAAGAATGGCTGTTCTGGGAAGTCGAGCCGGCGATCCATTTTCCCAAAGATTACGGATCGGAGGCGACCTTTCGTTTCATCGCAAAACTTGAGGGCGTATTCGGTTACAACACGAAAGTCGACATCAACGACTACTTCACGCCCGTAGAGGCGGACTGGGCCAACAAGAAAAAACCTACCGACTGATTGCCGCTTTAATTTGCTCCGGCCGCATCTCGCTGGGCATTGAAGAAGAGTTTGTACGCAATCGCGTATTTATTGATATTTCGAACGTAATCCACTGTCTCCCGTCCAATCTTCTCGGCGGCCAGCACCTCAACGTTCGCAAACCAGCGATTGGGGTCGAGCTGGCGCTCACGCGCGAGCTCCCGAAGGCGCCGAATACGGTTGGGTCCGGCGTTATAAGATGCCCAGGCAAAATCCATCTTCACCGCACGATCCATTTCGGGATCTGTCAAATAGCGGCTCAGCAGATGCGCCATATACTTGGCCCCGGCATGAATGTTGTTTTCAAGATCGTGGATGTCATCGATGCCCACACTACGATCGGATGCCGTGCTTTGTAAGAGCTGCATCACGCCGATAGCGCCGGCAGAGCTGCGCCTTGATTGATCGAGGCCTGATTCCTGATACCCCTGAGCGACGAGCTCCAGCCAGTCCATATCGTATCGAGCCGCATAAGTCTCAAACAGGCCCCGCATCTGCACAAGCCGCTCCCTATCTTCGGCGCTGACGGGGTTAGTGATCCAGCGGTTATTTTTGTAGTATCGGGAGAACAGAATATTGCCAATCAGGGAACCTTTTCGGTTCTCTTTGATAAACGCATTTAGGCTCTCGATCAGTTGGGGACTGTTGGGCCGCGTGGCCCAGGCAATCGCCCCACCCTTATGAACAGCTAACGAGGACTGAACCCGCAGGTTTGATAGCAACGCACTCCACATCGTCGCGACATGCTCATCGGCGACGGTGAGGTCTACTGCTCCAGAGTCGACCATCTCAAGGATATCCTCCGTCGACAGCCTGGGATCGGCCTCGTTAATCTTAATGGAGGCCAAACCGCTTTTATCAAACCGCTCGCTCAACATTCGAAGATGGGTCACATAACTTGACCCCCGTCGGACCAAGACGGATTTCCCCGAAAGATCATTCAAGGAAGTCATCGCTGGATAGGCGGCATGGGTCACAACGACCTCTTTTACGTTACTGATATACGGACGCGTAAACGAGACCTGCTGCGCACGCTCGGGCGTTACCGTCAGACCCGCCGCGGCAATATCCCCCTCTCCATTTCTGAGTTTAGTCAGCAGCTCGTCGAAAGGAACGGGGATGAAAAAAAGCTTGACCTTGTCGTTCGGGGACTTTCTCCCCTGATTTAACTGCTTTTCATACTCCATCAGAAGGTCGTACTCAAAACCTCGAGGCCTGCCTTTATCAAAAAAGAAATTAGTACGACCAAAGGCGACTAACACCCTTATGTACTTGCGCTTTTGCATCTCATCGAGATCGCCAAAAGCCGGTCGCTGTGCACGAACCAGGAGTCGATCTGCTTCCGTCAGGATTAGCAACGCGTCATCGGTAGACCCGTCAGAGGAGTCGGTCGAATCTGCTAATCCTGTCCTGAGGTCAAGATCCATAGGCAGTGCCTCAGCGACATCTGAAGAGGCTGGCTCTAACGTCGGCGCGCTACTGGTTGCAGCGTTAGCGATAGACGAATCCTGGCCATCCGAGCAACCGGACAGCAAGATACTCAAGAGCAACGCACCGGCGCTCCATCGAACAGCGCTATTCAAAACAGCGCGGCGTCGATCAGCCAATTCGACGCACCGCCTCACACATGTTGGTAAGCTTCTGTCGAGCCCTCTCGCGTCCCAGCATTCCAAGACCGCAATCCGGTGCGGCGATCAATCGATCAGAGTCAATGTGGCCCATTGCCGCACGCAGTCGCGCCTCGATCGCGTCCACGGACTCGATGGCGCTGGTGGCGATAGCCACTACCCCAAAGATGACGGTCGTCTTTTCAAAATGATCCAGCAGTTTAAGATCATTATGACGGTGCGCATCCTCAAGCGAGATGGCGTCGATACATGAATCCTCAATGGCCTCCGCAATCATCAAATAACTGTTGGGGTCGGCTTTCGGATAGTCGACACTGTCCAAGCGATCCGGATACCCGCAGCACATGTGTACCGTGCGGACCACATCTTTAGGGCATTTATGAAAGGCTCGCTCAAGGTTCTCAAACCCAAAATCCAGCGCTTCTTCGGGCTTGCGGGCAAAAAGAGGCTCGTCAATCTGAATGTGTCGGCATCCTGCCTGAGCAAGGTCCAGAACCTCCTTATTCAACGCGTCCGCCAGATCTTGGCCTCTCTTTTTTGGATCGTCGTAAAACGCATCGGCCGTCGTATCGCCGATGGTCATAGGTCCGGGCATCGTCATTTTTACCGGTTTTTCAGTATATCGCTGTGCCCGTTTCCAGTCCTGCGCGAGAAAAAGATCGCGCGCCGTTACCGAAGCCACAATCGTCGGCAGTCGTGCCACATAGGCGTCGTTTCGTAGCGAACGCTCGGTCAGTGTCGAAAAATCAATGCCCTTGAGGTGGCGACAGTGGTAGTGAATGTAGTTCTCACGGGCGACTTCGCCGTCCGTCAGGATATCTAAACCGGCAACTTCCTGATCCGAGACCACTTCAGCGACCCCGCGAGCGATGATGTCTTCAGCGTGAGCGCCCATCCGTGAGATGGCCTCCGCCCAATGCTGAGTGGGCTCCGACGTAACCGTGCTCTCAGCGGCGTTAAACCAGTCGGGCAGTTCAACAAAACTTGGTTTCGGGTACGCTCCGATACACGTGGTCTTTATCATGATAGCTCCTCCTCTATCAATCTCTATCGTTGAGGCGTCGATGTTATTCCAAACAGGCAAGCATCTAGTTGCCTTGAGTAGAGTCAATCTGCTGCCCTAGATTACTCGGGGCGAAGATACTCTGATACTGTGTGGCAGGAGTTGAGGGCGTCTCAGATGACGGTGGCGGTGCTTCGGACTCTACCTGTTGCCCCAGATTTGAAGGCGCAAAAATATTCTGATACTGACTCTGTCCCGATGCTGCGTTACCCGACGCTGAGTCGCCAGACCCCTGCCCCGCGTCATCCGCTGAATCCACCTGCTGGCCCAGATTGCTGGGTGCGAAAATATTCTGATATTCCCGGGACGATTGGTTGGCCTCGACCGCCGTGCTTTGGCCCTGTGTCGTCGCTTGCTTGGCCTTCGCCTCAGCAATCCGCTGCTGCTTGAGCGCTTCAAAGCGGATTCGACTCTCCTCAGCGACGCGGACTTTGCACTCGCCCACGTCGTAACCACGCGCCATCCAGGCGCTGCCCAGTAGACCCACAAATACCGCGGCTGACAGCGCCCCGACGGGGATACGCATCAACGATCGTGATGGGTTTCCACCGGCGCTGACCACGACCTGCCGATCGCCCTCTACGGTGACGGCTCGACTCTCCTTTCGCTTGAAGTACTCATGGGCGATCGCTCCAAGCAAGGTTAGTCCAATAATAATGACCGCGAGGGAGCTGATCGATGGGTTAATCCCGTAACGAACCTTGCTCGCCAAAACCGTGGTTAATGTACTCTCTGATACGATGGTAAAAACCGTCGTGTTGTAATTCTCGAAAGAGGCCAAAAAAGCCAGCACCGCTGCGGAGCCGATTGCGGGCTTTAGAAACGGCAAGAGAATCTTCCGGAACACCTGGGCCTGGGTCGCTCCTAAATCCAACGCCGCCTCCTCAAGCGCCGGGTCGAATCGCTGTAGACGCGCGAGAAACACCAACATCGAGTAGGCTGCGATGAAAGTCGACTGACCGATGATGGTCAT
>RGTL01000094.1 GCA_010025385.1 Gammaproteobacteria bacterium
ACAAGGCCTGGCCGAGTATTGCTCCGCCGCTTACATCCGTGGTCGAATGGATCAGCGGCCGACAGCGTAGGCTTGCTGCCCTCTGGGGCTGGCGGCTGCACCGAGTGAGTTGTCTTTGTTTATGAAGCTGGCAGTCAGATACCCGTCCGACCATGGCGCTTCGACATGCAGGTCATGACCTCGGGCGCGCAGCGCTTCCGTGGCATGTTGCGAAACTCTGCCTTCGATACTGAGTTTCCCCGGAAACGCTTGTCGCGGGAAAAAGGAATCCGGCCAGTGAGTCGAATAGAAGCTCGGGGCTTCGATTGCTTCTTGTGGCGTCATGCCAAGGGCCAGATGCCTCAACAAAAACGCCAGCTGCCATTGATCCTGTTTGTCACCGCCCGGTGTTCCGCATCCCATATAGCCTTTGCCCTTTTCGTCCAGCACGATCGTGGGCGTCAGCGTCGTACGCGGGCGAACGCCGGGAGCAAGAGCATCGGGCGCGCCGACGGTCAGGCGCATCATCTGCAGGCGTGTGCCCAGGCTGACACCAAGTTCGGGGATCACCGGAGAGCTTTCCATCCAACCACCCGAGGGCGTGGCCGCAACGATATTGCCCCAACGATCGGCAACGTTGATGTGACACGTATCGCCATCCACCACTGATTTGACAGCACTGTCCAAGTCTTCGTGCTTGGCAACTGTCGGCTCACCGATACCCAAGGCGGCCAGGGTTTCAGCATCCAGTTCGACATTGCAGGCCGCATGATAATCAACCGGGTGCCCGAAACCGGTGATCCTGCCCGGCCGCCAGGTGTTGTTTGCCTGTTCTCCGATCAGCTGCGCGCGCGCGGCCGCGTATTCTCGGCCCAGCAATGTTGTCAGCGGAACATCAACCACATCGGGATCGCCATAATAGGTTTCTCTGTCGGCATAAGTTAGTTTCATGATTTCGGTCAGGGTGTGATAGAAATTGACTTCGCCCTGCAGGCAGCGCGGCCCCAGCGCCTCGATCAGACGCAGGCCCTGCAACAGAACGGGCCCCTGACTCCAAGGGCCACACTTGCATATGTGGTAGCTATTGAATTCCACTGAAACAGGCTTTTCATATTTGGCCGACCACCCGGCGAGATCGTCAAGCGTGATCAGTCCGCCATTGCGCTGTCCGGTCACATCCCGGAAGGATTGAGAGGCGCAGAATTCCGCGATCGCCCTGCCAACAAAACCCGTTTTCCAAGCGGCCCGCGCGGCATCCACCTGGGCCACTCGGCCCGAACCCGCGCTCGCCGCTTCATCCAAGGTTTTGCGCCACGTGGCGGCGAGGGCCGGGTTGCATAGCAAACTTCCTGTTTCGGGGACTTCACCACCAGGCAGGTAAATGTCTGCATTCGAAGGCCATTCCGCCAGAAACCACGACTTCATCGTATTGATTGCCTTTGCCAGGCGCGGCACCACTGGCACACCTTTCTCGGCATATTCGATCGCTGGCATCAGGATGGTTTTCAGCGGCAATGTCCCGTGGTCGCGCAACAGTAGCATCCAGGCATCAAACGCGCCGGGGATCGCAGCAGCCAGCAGGCCGGTCCCCGGAATCTGCTTCACACCCAATCTTTGAAAATGATCAATCGTGGCAAGCTTTGGGGCAGTTCCCTGGCCACAGATGACTGCTGTCTCGCCACGCTCGGCTTGGTAGAGCATGATCGGCACTTCGCCCAAGGGGCCGTTCAGATGCGGTTCGGCCACCTGCAAGACAAATCCCGCCGCGGCAGCACCATCAAAGGCGTTTCCACCCAGTTCCAGCATACGCATTGCAGTCTGGGCAGCCAGCCAATGGGTCGCGGCCGCGACACCAAAATGCCCCTGGATACTGGGGCGGGTCAAAAAGGTGGGTTCCATCCGGGGTTGCCTTGTTGTCAGTGTAAGGTTGCTTAACTGGTAGATCGTTGAGGTCATGCAGTCAAATCAACACATTTTAGCGCACTCTCAAAAAAAGCTATGCTTCGATTATTGAAGCCAGTTCTCTTTCGGTTGCTTGTGCGCGTTCGGTCATCTCGGCGATCAGACTGCGCGCAATTCGGGTCAGCGGCCAGTGCACGGCTGTCATGATACAAATGTCCATGGCCGTATCAGGCAGAAACGGCCGAAAAGTCAGATTTTCATCCAGATTGTCACGTGCGGTGAGGGCATCAACAAGAGCAACCCCGGCCCCCAGTTTGACCATCTCGCACGCGACATTGGCCGCGAAAGTTTCGATCTTCCGTCTTTCCCGAGATTGGAAATCTTTTGCGAGCGTCTCAAAGATAAGTGGTTGCCCGTCGAAACTGTGCAGTGCAATCAGACCATGGCCCTGTATCATGTCCAACTGAATGGCGCTGTGTTCCGTCAACGGATGATTTGGCGGCATCACACAGACAAACGGCAGCCTCATTAACGGGATCACCTGAATGCCGGGGCTGGTACCAGCCGGCCTCAATCCGATGCCGAAATTGACTCGTCGGGCCGCTACGGCGGTGGCGATCCACTTTGAACTGCGTACCGGCAATGAAAACGACACCTTACGGTGCGCGGAAATGAATCCAGCAATGCAACCGGGCAGCCATTTCTGTGAAATGAGCGGCATGGCCGCAAGTGAAAGTTCGCCGATCTGGTTGTTTCGCAGATCTTCCGCAAAGTTCTGCAGAAAACCGAGACCCGTGTACACCCTTCCAACCTGATCAAACAATGCCTGACCTTCAGGCGTGGCGATCAGTTTGTTTCCGCTCCTCTCAAAAAGTGCAAAACCCAGGTCGTATTCCAGTAATTTCAGATGCTTGGAAACAGATGGCTGGGCAATGTTAAGATTGTGGGCGGCTTGCGTAACCGAGCCACCTTCCATGATGGCCTTGAATATCTCGATCTGGCGAATATTCATGCCCATTCCTTTTTTTGGGTCTGCACTAAACTATTCATATTTTACACTATGCTGTTTGCTGTGGCACAGTCAACTGAACATCAAAGTTCCAGAAGGCATCCTGAATGCAATCCACGGCCCGCACTCAACAAGAAATACTCGGCTCTGAGCGAAACATCTGGCCCGGAGAACTGGCCTTCTCCGAGGTTACCTATTTGGATCGCCTCGAACTGATCCAAAAAGAGTTGCTCACACGGGGGCTTTGTGGCGCTCTGATATTCGACCCCGAAAACATGTACTGGCTGACTGGCTACCAAACGATCGGATATTTCACCTTTCAGACAATGTTTGTCCCGGTCTCCGGCAAACCCGTCATGATAACGCGTGTGGTCAACCGGGACATGGCGCTTGCCCTGCCCACGATCGGTGATGCGGTTTCCGTGTTTGACACGCAAGATCATGTGGATGTTCTGGAAAGCTATCTCAAGGAAACCACCCCCACCGGCCAGATCGGGATTGAGACCACCAGCAACTACTTGAACATTCATGATCATTCGCGGTTGGTTGACCGCTTGGGCGATCGTTTCGTGCCTTTCGTGGGGGTGATAGGCCCGTATCGAATGATAAAATCGGCGAACGAGCTTGACCGGATGCGCGCAGCGGCCCGCGCGATCGAAGCCGGGATGGATGCAGCGTTGCACACCATTGCACCGGGCAAGACCGACAATGATCTTGCAGCGGCGCTCTATCAGGGCTCGATTGCCGCTGGCAGCGAATATATAGGTCACCCACCGATGGTTGTCGCTGGCCCGCGTAGTGAACTGTGTTTTGCCTTGTGGAAGCGCAATACGATCCAGAAAGGCGATGTCGTGCTGTTGGAGGGCGCTGGCTGCATCGACCGGTATCATGCGATGATGTCGCGATCTGCAGTCGTGGGAAAGGCAACCGATGAGCACAAGGCCACGGCGGATGCCCTTATCGAAATCCTAGAAACAGCGATCGAGACGATACGGCCGGGGATCACGTCGGGTGAAGTTGATTTCGCCTGCCGCAGCAAAGTCGAGAAACGCGGGCTCGGCCGATACTTCAAAAGCCGCACGGCCTATGGAATCGGGATCGGATTTCCACCCAACTGGGCCGAAGGCCATCTGTATTCGCTGCGCCCGGACGATCCGATGGTCCTGCAGCCCGACATGACGTTTCACGTCATCCCAACAATGTTCCGCAAGGGGTTCGGGATGGCCATCAGCGACAGCATACGCGTGACCCAAAACGGGTGCGAGGTGCTGACCAACTATCCGCGCCACCTTATCGAAGTTGAGGTTTAAGGCTGGCACAACAGTCAGGGAGATTGACATGGAAAACTTCAAAATGAACCGCCGCCAGGTATTGGCCACAGGTATCGCCGGAAGTGCTGCGGCGATGTTGCCGAATATATCGCTGGCCGCAACTACGTGGGACATGCCCAGCGCCTATGGTGCAGGCAATTTCATTTCCAAGGCTTATGTTGCCTTTGGTGAAGACGTAAGCGCACGCACCAATGGTGAGCTTGCAATTACGTTGCATCCCGGCGGGTCACTTTACAGCGGTGGCGACATTCTGCGCGCCGTGCGTGAAGGCCAGGTGCCAATCGGTGGCAGATTCCTCGGAGCCCATTCGCAACAGGCCCCCATGCTGGGCCTTGATACAATTCCGTTTTTGGCAACGACGCGAGAGCAGTCCCGCAAACTATACGACGTTTCCAAAGACGCGGTGAACGCCGCATTGGCGGACATGGGACTGAAGCTGCTCTTCGCACCGGTCTGGCCGCCACAAGGCCTGTTCTCGAAGAAAGAGGTCAAAACAGTTGCCGACATGAACGGTGTCAAATTCCGCGCCTACGACGCCTCGACGACCCGTCTGGCGGAGCTGATGGGTGCCGTGCCGACGCAGACTGAAGCCAGTGAGATCGCTCAGGCATTTTCCACCGGCGTAGCAGAATCGATGATCGCGTCCGGTGCAATTGGCACATGGCAGAAAATCTGGGACTACGCCGACTACTACTATGAGGTGAACGCTTGGTTGCCCAAGTCGGGCGTTATCGTGAACGCGGATGCGTGGGACGGTTTGGACAGCGCCACCCAGGCGGCAGTCACGGAAGCAGCCGCGGCGACCGAGGCTGCTGTTTGGGATGAAATGGAAGTCCAGAACGACGGGTACAAAGCCACCATGGCCGAAAATGGCATGACAATTGCACCGCCCTCGGCCGAGTTGCAGGCGGGTTTGGATGAGATCGGGGCAAAAATGACCGACGAGTGGATCGAAGCTGCGGGCGATGCTGGTGCGGCGGTTATCGAAGCCTACCGGGCAGGTTAAATCAGCGTGATCAAAACTATCGCCACAACAATTGATCGCGCCCTGGGCCGGCTCTATACGGCCTGTGGCGCGATCGCGGCGCTGTCTATCGTTCTGATCGCTCTCTTTGTCGCAATCAAGATCATCTCGCGCCTGTTGGGGGTCTATATCGGCGGGCTTACCGAAGGTGCAGGCTATGCCATGGCGGCTGCCGGGAGTTTTGGTTTGGCATACACGTTCCAGCACGGCGGTCACATCCGGGTGGATCTTGTCATCGGGAAGTTGGCGGAAAAACCGCGCAGTGTCGCCGAGATCGGGGCGCTTGTGCTAACATCCGGCGCCGTCCTCTATCTTGCTTGGTTCATGACGCGGATGGTGAATATCTCGTGGAAATTCGGTGACATCAGCTCCAAGTCGGACGGGTTAGCGTTATGGTTGCCGCAATTCCCGGCAGCTCTCGGGTTTTGTATCTTCGGCGTGGCATTGATCCACAATCTGATACGATTTTGTGCTACCGGGGCCAGTCCGTGGACTACCCAGGGAGATCTTTTGGCAGAGAAGGATCCATAGCCATGGGGCCTGAAATTATAGCAATCCTGTTGGTCGTCATCCTTATAGCCTGCCTTGGCTTGGGCGTTTGGATCGGAGCAGCGATGTTGATCGCCGGCATTTTCGCGATGGAATTCTTCACGTCGCACCCCGCGGGCCCGGCGATGGCGACAACCGTGTGGACGCATATCTCACTTTGGGGACTTGCGTCGCTGCCACTGTTCATCTGGATGGGGGAAATCCTTTGCCGGACCAAGCTTTCGCAGAACCTGTTTAACGGGTTGTCCCCCCTCTTTCGCCGAACGCCGGGTGGGTTGCTTCATGCCAATGTAGTTGGATGCACGGCATTTTCGGCAATATCTGGTTCGTCCGCCGCGACCCTGCTAACAGTCGGCAAGATCACCATGCCCGAACTGAAACGGCGCGGATATCCCGATAGTATGGTCGCAGGCACATTGGCAGGCGCCGGTACGCTGGGCCTGCTGATCCCTCCATCGATCACAATGATCATCTATGGGATCATGGTCGAAGAATCCATTGCGCGACTTTTTATGGCGGGGCTAATTCCAGGCCTGATGCTTGCCAGTCTGTTCATCCTGTACAACATCGGTTGGGGAATATTGACTAATCAGGGCCGAGCCATTCGGGAAGAGCGAGCAGCCCTTTCCGAAAAGCTGAAAGGCCTGATCGAGCTTTTTCCAATCGCTGCACTGATATTTGGTGTGATCGGTTCAATTTACACAGGCATCGCGGCCCCGACAGAAGCCGCCGTTCTGGGTGTCGCAGGGGCATTGGTGCTTGCCGTATTCCAGCGGTCGCTGAATGTTCGGGTGCTTGCCGAAACACTGATGGAAACAGTCAAGACGACATCCATGATCATCCTGTTGCTTGCCGGATCGGCCTTTCTCACCTTGGCCATGGGCTTCACCGGCCTGCCACGCGCCCTGGCCGAATGGATCGGCGATATGCAATTGTCGGCAACCGCCCTCATCCTTGCGCTCATGGTCATGTATATGATCCTCGGATGTTTTCTTGACGGCATTTCGATGATCGTACTGACACTGGCGGTGGTTGAGCCCTTGGTGCGTTCCGCGGAAATCGACCTGATATGGTTCGGTGTTTTTGTGGTGCTCGTAGGTGAAATGGCCCTGATCACTCCACCAATCGGGTTCAATCTGTTCCTCGTCCACCGATGCCCATCAGGACCGACAAAAACCCCAGCAGAGGAGACAGTGTTGCACGGGCGCTACCCTCAGGCATTTTTCGGCAATTTGCCAGCTCTGACGTCCCAGCCAAAGATACAGGCCGACGACGACACCTAAGACCCCAAACACCGCCTGCAACACATCCGAACGCAGATAAGAGGCGATAAATCCTCCGGTTATCGCACCGATCCCAATCCCCCAGGCCCATGTTTTGAGAATGCCCCAGTCCACCGCGCCTTTCTTGTTATGCGCGTGAAGCGAGCGGATCGAGGTCACAACAATGATAGCAAGCGATGTGCCCAGGCAAAGTTGCATCACGTATTCGCCGCCCAAACCAAGACCGGTGAACACGAAAAAGAAGGCAGGAACGAGTACAATGCCGCCCCCGACACCAAGCAGCCCTGCCATCAACCCGGCGAAGGCTACGATGGCGAGCATGAACAGGAGAA
>RGTL01000095.1 GCA_010025385.1 Gammaproteobacteria bacterium
AAGAAAAAGGCTACTAAGAAAAAAGCCACCAAGAAAAAGGCTACTAAGAAAAAAGCCACCAAGAAAAAGGCTACTAAGAAAAAAGCCACCAAGAAAAAACGCTAGTCAGCGCTTTCTTGTTTTGTCATTAAGTCCCGGCGGCTTTTTACCGGGCGAAAAAGCGGCGGTAACTACCGCCGCTTTTTTTATGGGTACTCGCCTAGCGGTCGATTCGACCCCACGCCTGATTCGGCACAACCGTCCAGATACTCTGCCCACGGCGCTCGCTTTGGGGCAGGGCTATATTCACCTGAAAATCGCGGGACTGCCCCGGTGGGACGTCGGTCGTGACCCGTCGGGTCACCGAGCCCATCTCCGCGCACCGACTCTTAAGATCGGTATCCGATTGCGAGGCATTTTCCCCGACGCAGTCGAGAAGCGATATCTCGAGCGTCAATTCAATCACGGTCGCATCCACCGAGCGGTTGGTCGCCCGCCCAGACAAATCAAAACTGCCGGCGTAGCCGGCTTTTGCATCCACGTGACTGATGTCGATCGCATCCATGGATATCAGGGCACGGCCGCGCGCGCGCTCACCTGAACTCAGCGTGACCAACACGATGGCGCCTGCGATCAGAATCGCCAGCAGGAAGAATGCGAATCGGGGATAGCTGCGCGCACCGATAATCAGGCTCAGCGCAATGATGCCCAGCGTCAACCAGTGCATATAATGTGAGTCTCCTGTTCCAGAGGCACGGTATAAATTCATGTCTACAGTAGCAGTAGCCCGTACCCGCACGGTCTAGTCTACCCGGCTCTTTTTTCTTCCTTTTTATGTCGATGTCATCTACCGAGTTATCACCCCTGCTGCTTAAACGGATCGCTGAAGAGGCGATCAGCGCACGCGCTGTTCAACACGCGCAACTCAACAACGGCGCCAAGGACGAGCTGAAACGAAGAGCCGCCGAGCTCCTCAAATCTCGAAAGGCCGTGCTCGTAGCCCACTACTATGTCGATAGCGAGCTTCAGGAGCTTGCCGAAGAAACGCAGGGCTGTGTTGCTGACTCATTGGAGATGGCACGCTTCGGATTCGCACACCCTGCCGGGACCATTGTGGTCGCGGGGGTACGATTCATGGGTGAAACCGCGAAGATATTGAGCCCGGAAAAGCGCGTGCTGGTGGTCGATTCGGCTGCGGAATGCTCTTTGGATCTTGGCTGCCCAGCAGAGGCGTTTTCGGCATTTTGTGACCAACATCCCGACCGCACGGTGGTGGTTTATGCCAACACCAGCGCAGAGGTAAAAGCGCGCGCCGACTGGGTCGTCACCTCCTCCATCGCCCTTGAGTTGATTCGCGACCTTTCCCAGCGCGGAGAAAAAATCATCTGGGCGCCTGATCGATATCTGGGCGATTACGTGCGCCGCGAGACCGGCGCAGATATCCTGCTCTGGCAGGGCAGTTGTATCGTCCATGAGGAATTTAAGGCGGACACGTTGCTCCAGTTGAAGCAGCATCATCCCGACGCGAGGGTTCTCGTTCACCCTGAATCGCCTCCTTCCGTCATCGAACTGGCGGATGTCGTCGGGTCCACCAGTCAGCTGATCCGCGCCTCACAGGAATTGGACGCATCGCTTTTCATTGTCGCAACGGAGGAGGGCATCCTGCATAAGATGCGCCAAGGCGCGCCGGAAAAAACGTTTATTGCAGCGCCTACCGCAGGCGAGGGCGCCACCTGTGAGAGTTGTGCGCAATGCCCATGGATGAAAATGAATGATCTTCAGCGCCTTGTAGACGTCCTCGAATCTTTGGACAACGAGGTGCTCCTGGATGAAACCGTCCGGGTCCAAGCGGCGCAACCGATCAACCGCATGATTGAATTCGCCAGTCTCCGCGTAGCAAAGAGCTGAACTCATGCGATACCGACGAGGGCTGAGTCACCAAACCGAAAACAAGACCGGCGTGCTGGTAGTGAACCTCGGCACACCGGAAGCAGCGACCCCGGGTGCCGTGCGCCGGTACCTTGGCGAATTCCTCCATGATCATCGAGTCGTCGAGCTGACGCGCTGGATCTGGTGCCTGATTTTGCATGGCATCGTCCTTCGGCTACGGCCGAGAAAAAGCGCAGCGGCCTACGCCAAAATATGGGAGGAGAGTGGCTCGCCATTGATGACCCGAACCCGTGCGGTAACCGAAGGACTGGCGACGCATTTCGCGCAGCGCTCGGGCGAACGGGTCGTCGTCACTATGGCGATGCGCTACGGCGAGCCGTCAGTGGCATCAGCGATGACGCGGCTTGCACAAGAGGGTGTCGAACGCATTACCGTCCTGCCGCTCTATCCCCAATTTTCCTGCAGCACGACGGCGTCGGTCTTCGACGCGGTAGGAAGCGTCCTCCGCCAATGGCGCCACCTGCCGAGCCTGCATATCGTTCGCGACTACCACCGTTCCGACGGATACCTAGATGCTCTCGCCAACTCGGTTCGAGAGCACTGGAACCACCACCCAAAAAACGACCGTCTGGTCATGTCCTTTCATGGCACGCCGCAACGCTACTCGGACGACGGCGACCCCTATCGTAGCCAGTGCGAGACCACCGCCCGATTGCTCGCCGAACGCCTGGGCCTGGACGAGAGCGAGTGGTTGCTGACGTTCCAATCCAGATTCGGCAAAGCTACCTGGCTCACACCGTATACTGACAAGACGCTTGAAGCCCTAGCGAAAGACGGCACGCTGAGTGTCGACGTGATCTGCCCCGGATTCGCCGCCGACTGCCTCGAGACCCTTGAGGAAATTGCCAAAGAGAATGCCGAGATTTTTCTGAGCGCCGGCGGGCAGTCGTTTCAGTACATTCCGTGCCTCAATGATCGATCCGATCACATCACCGCACTCGCCGCTGTGCTCGAGGACGAGACGCCCGACTGGTTTGATGCCTAGCGAAACCCTGCCCGCAACTCGTCGATAACCGGACGGGTGTCCGGGCGTTTTTGGTGCCAGACAAAAAACGACTCGGCAGCCTGCTCTACCAGCATGCCTAAACCGTCTACGGCCTTTCCCGCTCCGCTGCTGATAGCCCAGCGCATAAACGATGTGGGCTGGTCAGCGTAAGCCAGATCATAGGCCAGCCCCCCAAGCTTAAAAACGTGCTCGCCGACATCCGGCAAGCCCCCGGTCAGGCTTGTCGAGGTGGCATTGATCACCAGATCAAATGCCCCCGACAGCTCACCAAATGCTATTCCCTGAACAGAGTCTGCGCCGGCCTCATCCGCCAGATCGCGCGCGCGCGAGGCGGTTCGATTGGCGATCACCAGATCGTTTGGCTGAGCCGACAGCAGCGGCTTGAGAATTCCTCGCGCCGCCCCGCCTGCGCCCAAGATCAAGACGCGCATCCCGCGCAGGGGGCTCGCCAGATTAATCTCTAGGTCCCGCAGCAAGCCCGCACCATCCGTGTTGTCACCGGATATTTTTCCGTCCGGCAAAAACGCAAGCGTGTTCACTGCCTGGGCTGCACGGGCGCGATCGGATAACGTCTCGGCCAACCGGTAAGCGGCCTGCTTGAAAGGAATCGTGACGTTTATGCCAATAACGCCGCCGGCCTGCAGGTGGCGAACGCCTTGCTCAAAGGCAATTGGATCAAGATCAACCGCCTCATACGTTAGCGTGATGCCAAACTGCCGAGCGAAGGCGTCATGAATTCGCGGCGACTTGCTGTGGGCCACGGGATGTCCCACCACCGCAAAGCGAAGCGACCGGCGTTCGAAATCAAAAAGATCGGTCATGAATCCTCTTCGCTTTCAGTAAATGGGTTCACCGGGATACGGGGTCGTGCCCAGTGCGATTACACTCTAGGTCCAAATTCTAGATGAAATGATTTGCTGACTCGCGCCTTCATCCCATCCCCATCGGCTGATATGTCTGCTATCGCTCGCCTGTCCTGATCATGACTAACCCTGGCCGAACGCCCGCGCCCGAAAGCATCGCCGCTATCGTGCGCAAGCACCGGGAAACGCTCAGCAAAGGGCACCCCCCGCCCCGAACGTCGATTGAAAGCCAAACTGACGGGGTGTCTTTGGATAAAGCGCTCGCCGGCAGCGATTTCATCGCCCGCAGTCTCGCCAGCGCCGCCACCTGGAAAGCCTTGGCGCCGGGCATTGGCAACGCCCGAGCCGTCGGAGAAATTACCGAAACCATAAACCAGATCGCCGCCAGTACCGATAATCTCTCGTCGGCACTTCGCCGCATCAGAAACCAAGAGATCGCCCGGATCGGTTGGCGCGATCTGGCCGGCATGGCCCCTCTCAGCGAAGTCATCACCGCCTTGTCAGAGCTGGCTGATGCGTCTATCGAAGCGGCCCTCTCACAGGCGCATCACGAAACAGTAGAGCGGTTTGGCGAGCCCATCGGTGAAACCAGCGGCAAACCCGTGCGGATGACGGTGTTCGGTCTTGGCAAATTGGGCGGGCGAGAACTCAATATGTCTTCGGACGTTGATCTGATTTTTGCTTTCCAGGAAAGCGGCGTCACGGACGGCCCGAAATCGATTAGCAACCATGAGTTCTTCATCAAGGTGGGGCAGCGTCTGATTGATTTGCTGCAGCGCCCCACCGCCGAAGGTATCGCGTTTCGGGTGGACATGCGCCTTCGCCCGAACGGCGAGAGCGGCCCGCTGGCGCTTTCGTTCGATGCCATCGATCACTATTACCTGACGCATGGTCGTGATTGGGAGCGATATGCGCTGATCAAGGCCCGTCCGGTGGCGGGCGACCGGGAGGCAGGGGATATATTGCTCTCCGGCATCCGCCCGTTCGTGTACCGAAAGTATCTGGACTTTGGAGCTATCGACGCCATTCGAAGCATGAAGTCCCTGATTGAGCAGGAGCTTGCCAAGAAGTCACTGGCGCATAACGTCAAACTTGGCCGCGGCGGCATCCGGGAGATTGAGTTCATTGTCCAAAGTCACCAGCTTATTTTTGGGGGCCGCAACCATCGGCTACAAACCCAAAGCCTTTATGACGCCCTCGAGGAGCTGGCGCACTCGGAGGTACTGCCCGCAACCACTTGTGCAGAATTGCGCGAGCACTACGAGTTTCTCAGAACCGTCGAGCATCGCCTGCAAATCCTCGATGATCGTCAAACCCATACCCTGCCAAGCGACGAACTCGCTCTGGCCCGCGTGGCCTACGCCAGCGGTTTTCAACATCCGGACGCGTTGCTGAACCGACTAACTATCGTGACTGACGCCGTCCACCGGCAGTTCGAATCTGTCTTCCGGTACGAGGAGAGCGAACCGCAACAAACCCCTGACATCTTTCAAACCCTGTGGCGCAGCGCCATGGCAAACGAATGCGATACCGAGTCCTGTCGCGGTACGGCCTTTGGAGATCCGGAAAAAATTGTCGACCTGCTTGCCAGCATCCCGCGAAGCCGTTTTTATCAGTCTTTTTCGAGGGAAGGGCGCGAACGTCTGGATCGGCTGATGCCGGTCGTGCTGGCGCGTTGCGCCGACTCGGAAGATCCGGACACGGCGCTGGCACGAGTGACGTTTGTCATCCAGTCTATTGGTCGCCGTTCAGCCTATCTCGCTATGCTGTACGAAAACCAGCTGGCACTTTCACAACTGGTCAAGTTAGTTTGCGCCTCCAGCGAAGTCAGTCAGTGGATTGCCCAGCACCCGGTGATTCTCGATGAACTGCTGGATCCCATCGCCGGCTTCGAAGCGCTCGACGACAAAAGCATCACGCAAGAACTGGGACGAAAACTGGATGACCTGTCAGACGATCTGGAGGCCGCTATGGAGCGCCTTCGGGAATTTCGGCAGGCTTTCACCCTGCGCGTGGCAGCCGCTGACCTGGCTGGACTGATCGATACACAGGGCGTCGCGACGGCGCTGAGCGCTCTGGCCAGAGCGGTATTGATACAGAGCGTGCGGCTCGCGGAGCGCACTTTGAACACCATTGATAAACCAGACGAGGCGATGCTCGGTATTATTGCCTACGGCAAGCTCGGCAGCGGCGAACTGGGTTATCACTCCGACCTTGATATTGTTTTTGTTTTCGAGGAGCCGGACGGTGAGAGCGGTGAACGGGCGTCTGCCCGCCGCCATTACTTCGGGAGGCTCGTCCAGCGGCTGACCCATATCCTGACCACCAAAACACCTGCCGGCGACGCCTACATGATCGACACCCGCCTGCGGCCAAGCGGCAACTCGGGAACCGTGGTCACACCGCTGCGCGCCTACGCCGAATACCTCGAACACGACGCATGGACGTGGGAGCATCAAGCGCTGGTCCGTGCTCGCCTTGTCGTGGGCAGCCCATCGATGCAGGTCACCTTTGACCGCATTCGGAACCATCTGCTCTGTCAGGCAAGGGATATCGATACGCTAAAAGCCGACGTGCTCTCCATGCGCCGACGAATGTGGGAGCATCAAAACAAAGAGAGAAAAGCCGATGACGAATTTCACCTGAAGCACGACCCCGGCGGACTCATTGATATCGAGTTTTTGTGCCAATACTGGGTGCTGGCTCATGCCGCTCACCACCCCTCACTGACCGCCTTAACGTCGAACCGAGACATCATCGCTGAGCTTAACGCGCTCGGGCTTCTGAGTCGCCCACATGCGCAGGCACTCGCCCAGGCGCTGGAGACCTATCTGGCGCATGAAAATGCCATCAAGTTACGGCGGGGAGAGTCTCGCGTTCATGCCGAGCGGTTTAAGGCAGAGCGCGAATCCGTGCGATCCATTTGGGTGCTGACCTTGGGTGACCGGCAGGACCGAATGGATTCCGCTCCTTGAGAGACCTAAGTCGCACAAAGTCTCTGACCCAATCAGATACAATGGCACGGACTTAGGTATCTCTTCACTCAAATGAAAGACCAGTTGCGAATCGGGCTCGTCATCGGGTCATTTCACAAAGAAGCCTGCGAGACCATGCGCTAACGCACTCCCTACATTCGCACCGAGGAGGATCTAGCGACTGATCGGAAGGGGGGCGAAGACCCTGGGATGTGAAAAACCTCCAAATGTCGCAAGGGCCTCGAGCAGTTGCTTTATCGTACCGGCAGCAGGGCATTGGAGCGGGCCGAGAGAATCATGGCCAAGTTTTTCGAACACGCCGCAGCGCGGATTCACGAGGCATTAACGATCGGCGGCGTCGATCTGGGCGCGGGCGCAGCGGGACTTGTTCAAGCAACAACCAATCTGAAAGTGAGAAAGGCAGATGAACGCTTCGACCCCTTATGGCAAGAGTACCGCAAGCGTGGGGTACTGGGCGAGCAATCGGAACACGATGGCAGATCTGTATCCATCGGAAACCCATTTCTTGTCGAAGAAACTTCCGCACTGCCGGTCGGTGCTCGACGTTGGTCGCGCGGCGAGCGGTTTCATCGAGGTCTGCTGTGAAAG
>RGTL01000096.1 GCA_010025385.1 Gammaproteobacteria bacterium
GCGTCCGCCCGAAGTGGCTCTCCAAGGTGACGCCGGCGGGCGTCTCGATGACAGCCTCTGGTCCAGCGCGGCTCTCGTGGGTCGCGTTCATCTTCTGATGTATGTGGACCCGGACGAGTCCGGGTTAAACGCCCACGTCGAGCAGGCGCTTGCGGCAAAAAAATACGATCAGGCGTCGGTAGGCTCGGTTGGCGTGATCAATATGGCCGCCACCTGAAAGCCTGGTTTCGCCATCGATATGATTTTGAAGAAAAAGCAGGAAAAATTTCCCAATACGGTTTATGTACGAGACAAGCAAAAGGTCCTCGTTGAGCGGTGGGGGCTTACCGACAATACCTATCATGTGCTTGCATTCGGTCGGGACGAACAGCTGCTGTTCTCGCACGGTGGCGCTCTATCGGACGAACAAGTTGAACAATTGCTGCAGCGGGTCGACGCTGAAATCGCGCGCTAAGCGAACGGGGAACCCTAACGCTCATGGACATTAACGTCAGAACAACCGATTCGAGCACCCTTGACCGTCTCGATCGCGAACCGCTCGCGTTCGGAAATATCTTTTCGGACCACATGCTGATACGCCGTTGGGCCGAGGGCGCCTGGGGCCCCGCTGAAATCCGGCCTCGCGAGCCCCTGGCTATGGACCCGACAACACTTGCGCTTCATTACGGGCAGACGGTGTTTGAGGGGATGAAGGCGTATCGAGGCTCGGTAGATGGACGATTGCGGCTATTCCGCCCAGCGGACAACGCGAGGCGACTGGCGCAGTCTTGCGAGCGCCTGGCGATTCCCGCGCTCACCGCTGACGACTTTATCGCTTGTGTCAGTGAGATGGTGAGGACCGAACATGCCTGGGTCCCGCATGCTCGGGGCGAGTCACTCTACATTCGACCAATCATCTTCGCGAGCGAGCAACACATCGCCGTGCGCCCGGCATTGGAGTACCTGTTTGTGATCGTGACGGCACCGGTCGCCCCATACTTTGCCTCCGGCGCGAAGGCGCTTCGCTTGAAGGCCGAGCCGCGCTATACGCGAGCTGTTCCCGGTGGTACCGGTTTTGCCAAGACGGCAGGGAACTACGCGGCGACTCTGCGACCCATGGCTTCCGCTTCTGATGAGGGCTTTGACCAGATTCTCTGGCTCGATGCGAATGAGCATGAATTCGCAGAGGAGGCAGGCCAAATGAATATATTTTTTCGCATCGGCGATGAGGTCATCACGCCAAACCTGTCCGGAACCATTCTCCCGGGCGTGACGCGCGACAGCGTGCTAACCTTACTAAAGGATTGGGGAGTGAAGCATTCCGAGCGCAAGGTGTCGGTAACGGAACTAAAAGCGGCCGCAAGCGAAGGTGAGTTGAAGGAGATGTTTGGTGCGGGAACCGCCGCGGTCGTCGCGCCCATTCAGTCGATTAACTATATGGGTGAAGAGATTCACGTCTCTGCGGATGCTGGGGCATCGTTGACTCAACGCCTTTTGGACACCATTCTCGGTATTCAGTATGGCGAGATACCGGATCCCCATCAGTGGATCCTGAATATCGATTAAGATCATTGGAATGAGGCGCGCTCTACAGTTACTGCTGGTCTTCTGCGGATGCACCATCAGCACCACGTCACCGTGGGCAGACCCTGTGCAACAGGGGTTAGATTTGTCGATCCAATACTGTTCGCGGTGCCATGTTATCGGCGAATACAATCGCCTGGGCGGTATTGGCAATACGCCGTCTTTCAACTGGATGGTGAAGAGCGACGATTGGCGTGAGCGTTTTACGACCTTCTATACGCGTCGACCTCATCCTGTTTTTGCACGAGTCCCGGGTTACCCTCTGTGGTCGGAGTCCGATCCGTACTACCCACCCTTCGAGATCACGATAGACGAGATAGAGGCCATTGCCGCCTACGCGGAAAGCCTGATCGAAAAGAACTAGACGAGGCTCGGGTCGTGTCTGCCTAACCCGACAGCCTTTCAATCATCACTAATCTGATTTCAACACCGTCCCGCCAATGAATCATGGGTGAAGTTGCTCTCCTGTTAGCGCTGTTGTGCTTGTCGGCGTTCTTCTCTGGCGCCGAGACGGCTCTTGTGTCGTTATCACGCGCGAGAGCAGATGCGCTTGTCGATGATGGGCGCTCGGGCGCTCGGGCGCTGCAGGCGCTGAAGGCCGAGCCGTCCAAAATGCTGGTGGCCATTCTGATCGGCAATAATTTGGTGAACATCAGCGCGTCGGCCCTTGCGACCGTCATTGCCACTCGGGAACTCGGCAGCATAGGGCCTGGCGTGGCCGTGGGGATTCTGACCATTGCGATCCTGATCTTCGGTGAAATAACCCCCAAAAGTCTCGCGACCCGCTATTCTGAGCGGATCTCACTGGCCGTCGCTCCCGCTATTCTGCTGCTGACCTACATCACGGCCCCGGTCAATCGGGTCTTTGAGGCCTTCGGTCTGGGTGCGAGCCCGCGCACGGGTAACGGAAGCGATGATCCGATGGTGACGGAGACGGAACTTCTCCATATGGCCAGCTACGGAGAGGAGGAGGGGACCATCGATGAAAACGAGAAGGAGTTAATCGAGCGGGCCTTTGTGTTTGGCGATCTTTCAGTAGCGGATGTGATGTCTCCTCGTCATAAGGTCTTCACTCTCCCTGAAACCCTGACTGTGGAAGAGGCGTTGAAGGCCCTTAACGATATTCCGTATAGCCGCATCCCGCTTCACGGAGACGATCCCGATGAGATCACCGGGGTATTTCATGTACGGGATCTGCTGAAAGCGCTTTCCTCCAGTCAAACCGGCCTCCCGATAAGCGAGCTTTCACGAGCGCCTTATTTTGTTCCGGAGAGCCAGTCGCTCACCGATACAATCGCAGCCCTTCAGCGGGAACGGCATCATCTGGCTGTTGTCGTTGACGAACATGGCGTGTTGGAGGGGATTGTCACGTTAGAAGACCTAATGGAGGAGCTGGTTGGCGAGATCTATGACGAAAGCGATATCGCACCGCAAGATCTTGTGCCCAACGGTACAGACAGCGTCACCATCGAGGGCGCATCCGAAATTCGGCTCCTCGAAGAATTCTTCGACATGGATCTGTCGGACAAACCCACGGATTCAGTAAGCAAATGGATTCTCGAGCATACGCAGCGAATTCCTCAAAATGGAGAGGAATTTACGCTCGATGGACTGCACCTCAAGGTGTTAAGAGCCAATCCTCGGCAGATAAGCTCCGTTCTGATTCGGCGTCATCCCGACTCGCACGATCAGCTATCCATCCAGAGCACATCGACCTGATCAAGGGCAGTCGAAGAGACGAGAGCCTCCGCCAGGGTTGCACAGGCAAGCGGGTCGACAGACTGTCCGTCCACACGAGGCAATACCAGTTCGCCCATTAGACGGCCATTCAGGTAGTGGAGGGTAAGGCGAAATGCGCGAGCATCCCAGTCTACGCCCTCGGGAACCCTCTGACGCTTGAGCACCACCCGCACGGCTGATTCAAGCGCCTCCCTCGACTGAAGCGGGACCAGCGGCAAATCCTCGTGATCATCTTCCGGATCAATGTGCACCACGACATCGGTCAGTGTAGGAAATTCTGACTTCAATCGATCCATAACTTCATCGGCTACCCGATGCCCCTCAGACACGCTGATTCTGGGTCGGACTCGAACATGCATATCGGCAAAAATGTCGGCACCCATGCGCCGAGTGCGCATCTCATGGACATCAATCACACCTGGCACAGC
The DNA here is from genome assembly GCA_010025385.1 of Gammaproteobacteria bacterium. Classification (GTDB taxonomy): domain Bacteria; phylum Pseudomonadota; class Gammaproteobacteria; order Arenicellales; family UBA868; genus UBA868. The sequence continues at coordinate 3,732 of RGTL01000096.1, forward strand.
CTTCGCCGCCTGACGAATTTTGACCTGGATATCGGGATCGACAGCGGTGTCGATCAGCCGCGTCTTTGCGTGCAGCTGCAAAAGGTCCTCGGGCGAAACTTCCGAGCGGCCACGGCGCAAACGAAGCTGTGTCAGTCGCGAGCCGGTTCGAACCGCGATGGAGAATGTCTTGGGCGATACCTCGGCATACAAAGGACCGGTATATCCGGCCCGGATGAGATCGAACCGGGTGCCGCGATCGGAGATGACGCGCGTAAAAATATCCAGCCTGCCGGTCGAGCTTTTGGGATTGGCAAAGGCGGACACGTCTTCCGGCAGGTCGAGGCTCTCCAGCAGCGGCACGATGTAAACGCAGCCCTTTTCCAGCACGGCGCCGTCCATGAGATCGATGCGGTGCATCTCGAACGCACGGACTTTATCTTCGACCGTTGCGTCGGGGCCGGGCAGGAAGCTCGCCTGAACCCGCCAGGCGAAATCGCCGAGACGAAGGTCGATGCTGGCCGGTTGAACCAGATCCGCCGTGATTGGCTGAGATGCCGTGACGCTACCGGCGTCGATCAGGTCCCGGAGGGTCTGGGTCGGGAAGATACCGGTCGCCGACCGGCCTTCATCGTGTAAGGCAACAATTTCGCTCATGGGGGGCATAGTACGCGAATCTGATCGATTTACGGTATATGCCGGTCCGATTGATGAAGATCAACGTGATAGGTTTGGACGCGTTGTATCGTTCCTCTCATGAGCGAAACGCTATCACCGCCACGATTCCCTTGAAAACGTCCGGGAACAGTTTCGTCGCGCTCGCAGTCAGCTGCAGGGGTTCAAGCGCGGGCTGATCGAATATTTCGAAACGCCGAAACGAACTATCAGCGTGTGTTTTCCTGTTCAGATGGACGACGGGTCGATCCGCACATTTCACGGATATCTTGTGCTGCACACGGCCTGATCGTTCTGGCTGCCGCTTATCTGGTGTGGCTGGTGGTCGATCACTTCAAAGAGCGTTCGAGCCATGCAGCGGAATCCATGGATGGGGATCAATCCAGCAGCGGCCCACGTCCCTTCCTCAACACCGTTCTGCTACTGGCGTTCACCGACCTGGCCTTCTCCATCGATAGCGTTGCCGCTGCCGTAGCGATAAGTGATCAAATTCTGTTGATCAGCGCAGGAGCCTTCATCGGCATCGTGGCGTTGCGCTTCACATCCGCTCTGTTCATCCGTTGGCTCGATCTGTATCCACGCCTTGAAACAGCTGGATTTCTTGCGGTTGCCTTTGTGGCGTTGCGCTTGATCGTTCACGTTGTGCTCCCCAGCCTTAATCAACCCGATTGGTTCACCCTGCTGATTGTGCTGATCCTGTTTGCCTGGGGAATGTCGGTCCGCATCAACGATCTCGATCAGGACGAAAGCCATGCTTGTTGAACTTCGCCATGTCAGTGGTGATCGTCTGATCCATCGTGTTGATCTTGAGGATCCACCACAACCAGGACGCTGGCTTGTTGTTGAAGAACAATCCTTCCTTGTGATGCAGCGTCGTCACCGTTATGCCCTCCGCAACGGTCGCTACGTGATGGCATCGGTGGCCTTGATGGTGAAACCCCAGGCTCGACCAGCGGATGCAACACCCTGGCGACACGGCTGGGTGATCGGCGACCCGAACTGTCGGTTCAATGCTCGCAGCCCTTTGCTCCGTTGTGCCGTTTGGCCTGAGGGCCCCTGCGAGAGCTGCAGCCATCGTGAACTTCGCTGATCCATGAACGCTGAATGGCTGACGGGCCGTCTCTGTGCTGGCCATGGTGTCGCCTCCGGAACAAGCAACGAATCTCCGTATCCGGATGGAACGATTCGAATGCAATCCCCTGTGTTCAAGGCATTAGGCCTCGATCTGTCGAGTTGTTATTTCGGAACGCTGAATATCGATTTTGCACCGCTCGAGGTTTCTCTTTCGAATCCAGATCACCTGTTCGAGAGGGTGCATTGGACCGAACTCCACCCCCCTGAAACCTTCTCGTTCTGGCGTGTGGAGATCAAAGCAGGCGCAACTGATGTTGTGAACGGCTGGATTTATTACCCCCACCCCAAGACCAAGGAACGTCATTGGCAGCCTCCAACAACGTTGGAGTTGCTTGCACCACGATTACGTGGGGTTGAACCCGGAAGCAACATTCATCTTCTTGATCAAAGCGGAAGGATCAAACTTGTTGACACGGTTCGCTTGCGGGCACGGTTGCTTGAATTTCTCAAATTCAGAGTGCTCGCGTCGCAGCAAACATTCTTTGAGGCCGACGCCCTATTGAACCGCGAACAGTGGCTCTCGACGATGTTCCCGGAAGCTCTACAGCTCTCTGAACAGGATCTTGATCGCGTATGGGCTCAAGCGCGTTCGCTGTACACAGAATCCTGAATCAACCGTCGCCGATGCGATCTCCCGGAGTTGCCTTGAGTTGCTGCAACAGAACGGGTGCCGTGCTCCGCGCTTTTCCTTCCAGCTGAGCCTCTCGAATCAAAAGCGGACAGCCTGAACTGCTCACTACAAGCCCCAGATCCTCAATCACCCCCAGGATCGTCCCTGGAGGATCCTCTCCAGTGGGCCACTGCCCCACGAGTTTGCGGGCTTCGGCGCTGAGTTGATTCTTCAACCGCTCGATCAACGGTTCAGTGCGCAGCAGCTTCAGTCGTTTGCCCTGCCAATGGGTGAAGGCTCCGGGATGAAGCCCCATCACTTTGCGATGAATGCCGAGGGCAGAAGCTGACCAATCCAGTTGGTAATCCTGCTTCTCGAGCATGCGGGCATAGGTCGACTCCTCGGCCTGAACGCGCACATTGAGCCTTGCCAATCGTTCTTCTTCAGGCCCCGGTCCTGCCGCTTCAATCAGAGGCATGGCCTGCACCATCAGCTCTGCCGTCAGGGAACTGAGCCGTTCGGCCAAGACGTTGGATGAATCCAGCAGCTGGATCGGAGTTCGTTGCTCCAGCAGCACAGGTCCGGTGTCGAGCCCTTCCTCCATGGCCATGATCCCCACACCCGTTTCCTGATCACCCTCGAGCAAGGCCCACTGAATCGGACCAGCACCACGCCAGCGGGGCAGGAGTGATCCGTGGCCGTTCCAGCACCCCAGGGGAGGTTGCTGCAACACATCCTTGGGAAGAATCTGTCCAAAGGCGACCACCACCGAGACATCGGCTCCGAGTGCAGCAAGCTCACTTTTGCAATCGTCATCCTTTCGGATGCGTTCAGGGGTGAACACCGGAAGACCAAGTTCTTCCGCCCTTGCCTTGACCGGAGATGGAACCAACTGTTTGCCGCGACCACGCCGACGATCCGGCTGTGTCACCACCCCAACGATGGTGTGCCCAGCCTCGTGCAAAGCATCAAGGGTCGGCACCGCATAGGCCGGTGTTCCCCAGAACAGAATTTTCAACGTCAGGCTTCGCCGGTGATGGAGAGGCCATCCACCCAAACATGGGGAGAAACCCCACGGTGTGTGACTTCAGCATCAGCTTCCAGATGAGCAATGCCGTTAAGAACTGAGCGAATGTCACCGGCAACCGTTGCCGCTTCGA
>RGTL01000097.1 GCA_010025385.1 Gammaproteobacteria bacterium
CGTCGCGACTCCTTTTGCGCTGGTTGACGTGCTTCAACTGGACCGGGATGCCCACTGGCGCGTCTATGTGCCCGTCCTTCTGGTATCGATTATTTTGATGGCCCCTTTGTTGATTATCGGGATGCGCCGCCATCTCACATTTTTAGTGTTTCGGATTGCGATTGTCGCTCTGCTCGTGGCATTTCTGCTGCTGTTCGCGGGCTATGACCGCTCCGTTTGGTTGGTTACGGGTATCGGATTGTTTTTTGTCGGCTTCAATTTGCTTGAGGCCATGCTGCCTTCATTGATTACGCGGGTTGCACCGGGTTATGCAAAAGGAACAGCGACCGGCGTTTACAACACCTTTGAATTTTCCGGAGTGTTTATCGGGGGCGCTATCGGAGGCGTGTTGCATGGCGCCTACGGAAGTTCCGGCGTGTTTTTGTTCTGTGCGCTGGCGAGTTTCGCCTGGCTTGTCGTTAGTTTCTTTGGTTCGTCGCCACAACTGAGGGAGAGCTTGACTCTGCGGCTTAGTCCAGAGAATTCCGATGATAGATCAATTGAACGAGCGTTGTCGCTGTTGCCAGGCGTTGACCAAGTCTCGTTTTTTTCTCGGGACAGAATCGTTTATCTGCGTGTTAATGAAGAAGAATTTGATCGTGGCGCGCTTCGTGATATCGAAGGCCTGGTGGACTCAGCCGATTGATTTTGCGATTCGGCCGAAAAACCGAATGAGTTTTGCGTCCAACGCCTCGTTGACAGGTTCGGCCTGGGAAGAGAGTTTCACTATAACGATCTGACGTTTGAGATCGATATAAAGCCATTGACCGTGGATGCCAATCGCCAGCAGGCACGGCGTCTCACGGTCGGAGACATACCACTGATTCCGGTAGTTACCTTGGGGCAATAGTCCTGAGAACTCGCCGTTTTCCCAGGCACTTACATTTCCAGATGTGAGCGTATCCCGAATCCAAGGTGCGCAGATCCTCGTCTTTCGGCGCGGCATCCGACGGCGGATTCCACATCGTTGCAATCCGATAGCGCACGTATGCGCCTGTGGTATCAAGATAGTTCTCATCAAAATCTATGGCGGCCTGCATATCAAGAAGATGTTGAACCGTGCAGCCGCCGTACCCCTCAGGCAGCATGTCGGGGAGGTAATCCCGGACCAGTCGATCTGGGTTAAGCAAGCCGACGTGTTGGAGCTGGCCGGCAAGCATGCCGGTAATGGATTTACTGATCGAAAAAACAATATGCGGCTTTTCTGATGAGTAATGATCCGCTCGCCAATCAAATGCGAGACATCCGTTTTTGAGGATGGCGAGAGCGTCCGTTTCTGTCTCGATTAAAAAATCATCGAGACTCGCAAGTTCCGCAGCCCGCTGCAACTCGGGTTTTGAAATTAAGTCAACCGGCAGGTGTCGTGCGTTTTCGCTTTTATTGATTTGCTGCGTTCCAACAAATTCGCGAACGTTATGAAAGGAAAAGCAACTGTGTAGACGCTCCCGCCAGTTTTGAAGCGATATGAGCTCCCTTGTCGAAAGAGTTCTAGGCAAGGGCGAGATCCGGTCGGGAGTCCTTGCCGTTAAACCACTGGTGACCCGCGCTTTCATAGGCGAGGCCGGCCTGGAATACGTCCTTATCGGAATAAGTTCTCCCCACAATCTGCAGGCTGGTTGGAACGCCGTTCGATGCCCGCCCGGTGGGTACCGTGAGAACTGGACAGCGACTCAAAGAATTAAAAGGAGTGGTCATGACCCATCCCAGCGCTGGATTTACGGCGCGGCCGTTAATCGACAGCGCATCCTGCGAGTGATCAAAGTCGGCGGGTACGGCCGGCAAGGCATTCGTGGGGCACACCAGAACCTGATACTTTTCCAGAATCGGTCCGAGGGTTGCATACATCTCGTTGGCCACTTCCAGCGTGTGCAGAAATTGAGCAGCGGTAGACTTTCTCGACTCTTCCGCCCATTGACGCACGTAGTTGGTCATCTTCCCGCCATGCTCATCGAGGAGGGTAGCCATGTACGACCCAAAAAGATGGGTCAGGTACTGAATTCCGGCATCCAGAGCAGAAGATGTCCAGCCCAGGTCAACTTCCTCGACTGTCGCACCCAAGCTTTTGAACACCTCAAGTGCCTCAAGGGTATTGCGCTGGACCTCCGGGTCTACCTCAAAGAATCCAAGATCCATCGAGAAGGCAATGCGCCAGTCCTTAATATCTTTGTACGTTGTCGGCAAACGTAATTTCGGGCGAAGACTTGCAATGTCTTTAGGATGCGGTCCTGCCAGCACGTTTTGCAGAAGTATTGCATCCTGCACGGAGCGGGCGAGGGGCCCGGTGTGACAGTAAAAATCCAAATTAAACGGCGGGTCGTCTGAGTTTCGGCCGTAAGGCGGCTTGTAGCCCACCAGCCCGCAGGTCCCTGCCGGAATACGGATGGAACCTCCAATATCAGATCCGGTGCCCAGTGCTGAAGTTCCCGCGGCAAGAGACGCTGCCGTGCCTCCGGATGATCCCCCGGGTGTAAACAACGGATTCCAGGGATTTCGCGTGACACCCCATAGGCGTGAGTTGGTGTAGGCGGCAGAGGAAAACTCCGGCGTTGCCGTGCGGGCATGGACAATGCCCCCCGCCCGCATGAGTCGTTCGTTGCCGACTGAGGTTGTGTTGGCAACGAAGTCTTTCATAATTAAAGAACCGCTCGATGTCGGCTTTCCCTTAATAAAGCTCTCGTCTTTGACCCCTACGGGTAGTCCCTCCAAGACGCCTGTGCGCTTCCCCAGAGCGTACTTCTGTTCCGCTTTTTTTGCTTGATCCCTGGCCTCGTCGAAATGTTTGAAAGTAAAAGCATTAATCTGAGGCTCAACCGATTCGGCCCGCTCGATGACGGCATCCATTAATTCAACCGGAGAGAGTGTTTTCGCTTTGAAGCGCGAAATAGCCTCGGTGGCCGGCAGGTAGCATAGGTCGAGATCCGTTGACATTAACCACCTCCCAAAGTCTGAGTAATCGCATCGAAGGCGAGTAGGTCGTCGTGCTTTCTCTCTTTTGAAAGAAACTCGGGCCAGCTGGAAAGTCGAGCGATGGTCAACCGGTGATCCAGATCAACGTAGATGACTTGCCCGAATACGCCTCGCGCCATCATGATCCGTCGACCCACGTCGCGAAGCCAGAACTGGTTTCGATAGGCACCGCGATCCGTGCCAATGTTGTTATCGGCACCAAAAATTTCGGGATTCCCGGCGAGCGTATCCTCGATCCATCCGCTCGGGATGATTTGTTTCCCGTTTGCTTTCCCATACTGACAGAGCATTTGACCAAATCGGGCGTAATCGCGAAGGGATGCATTAAAACCCCCGTCGGCCAGAGGGTATCCCGCTCCATCGACAGTGAAGCAGGCGCTCTCATCGACACCCAGCGGTTGCCAAAGTTCCTCGCTGACAAGATCTGCGAAACGGGTCTGAGTGACGCGCTCCATGCAGTGAGCCAGCACGTCTGTCTCAATGGATCGGTACTCAAAGCGCTCCCCGTGCGTACGGGTAGTGTCTCGCAGACTAAGAATTTGATCCCACATGCAGCTAAACTTTGCTTCGCCATCCGGTTGACGCCATCCGGAGGCCACATCCGTGTCGGCGATATCAGAATCGGGTGCTTCGTAATCCTCCACATAGCGTACGCCAGAGGTCATGTCGAGCACATGGCGAAGCAAGGCATCAGCCCAACCCGTGGCAGCGAGCTCGGGGAGGTAGTCAGTGACCGGTCGATCGGGATCGAGCTGACCTCGACCCACCAGAATGCCGGCGACTGCAGACGTGACCGATTTAGCCATCGACTGCGAAAGATGCAGCGTGCGTGGGGTCATACCGTTCAGGTACTTCTCGTAACGAACCACGCCATCGTGTATGACTAAGATTCCGTCGGCAAAGTTGTCCGTAAGCCACTGCAGGACGGTAGTCGGTTGATCCAGACGATCGGTAAACGCGAGGTCGTCGAGCGCGAGGGGCTCTTCTTTTAAATCCCACCTCGGCCCTGTGCCGCGCCAGACTTCAGTGGTCGGTAGGATCTCGCGAATATTCTGGAAGGACCATCGATTCCAGGGTGGGCGATCCCAAAGATTGCGCGGAATCCGCTGATCTTCGGGAACGGGATTGGGGCGCATCGTAAAAAACCCCGAGTTACTCAACGTAACCCGGGGCTTTGCGAAGAGTTACTTCTGTAGCTCGGTCCAGATCGCGGTATACATCTTCTGGACGTCTGGCGGGCAGGTTGGATAGAACTTGCCGAAGCCGATGAACTCCTTCGGAATGATGACCTCAGGCGCAGTGGCCATGTCTTCCGGCATGTATTTCTCGGAACCGACGATGCTGTTTGCATAGCGGGCGAACTCAGAGATCAGACCGGCGTTCTCCGGCGCCATGATGAAGTTCATGAAAGTTTTGGCTTCTTCTACATTCTTTGCATCTTTCAGAAGCACCACCGCATCGGCCCAAAGCGAGTAGCCCTCACGGGGGTAGCCATAGCGCACGTCTGGATTTTTAAGACGCGCTCTGAACGCAGCTCCGTTCCAGTAGAGAGAGGCCGCCAGGTCGCGTCCGGCAAATTTTTCGATCACGCCGTAATCCATAGACTTCCATTTTGGCTTTGCCTCAACGAGCTTATCGCGGACTTTGCGCAGCAGTTGCTTATCCCCGGTGCAGGCTTCGCCGCCGAGGTAGAGGATCGCTGACGTAATCACATCATTCATTTCGGGGGCGACATTGATCTTGCCCACCAGTTCCTGCGGCGGATCCAGCACGATGCCAAAGGTGTTGATGTCGCCGTTATAAACAGACGTATCGACCATGATGCCGACGCTGCCCCATTGCCACGGAGCGCTGTACTGACGTCCCGGATCCCAATCGGGGTTGCGCCATTCGTCTGCCACGTTCTTGAAGTTCGGCATCTGGTCCACACGCGGGTTTGCAAGCAATCCCTCGGAAACCCAGATCGGCAGATGGCTGTGAGAAGGCACTGCGAGGTCGAAGCCATGGCCGCCGGCGCGGACTTTGGCGAGAGCAGTTTCGTTAGAATCATAGTCGGTGATGGTGACTTTGATTCCTGTTTCTTTCTCAAATTTTTCGATCAGTTTGGGGTTTGTGTAGTTTCCCCAGTTATAAAGATTCAACTGTCCGGCAGCCAGGGCGATACTGCTCATTGACAGCAGGACACCGGCGAGAAGGGATTTCTGTGCGACTTTCATTGTTCCTCCATTTAGTGGTTGTGACGATTACTTCGCCTTTTTACGACTTAAGAAAAATATCAGTGTAACCATAATCACCGATACCGTCAGCAGTACCGTTGAAATGGCGTTGATCTCTGGAGTGATCGTGCGTCTTAACTGCCCGAGCATGTAGGTGGGCAGGGTATCTTGACCCGCCGACTTCACAAATTCGGTGATGACAACGTCATCGAGGGAAATAACGAAAGCAAGCATCGCGCCTGCAAATATTCCCGGCAGCAGCAGGGGCAGGGTCACTCGTTTAAACGCTTGCCAGGGCGTCGCGTAGAGGTCAGCCGCAGCGGTTTCCAGCACGCGATCCATACCTTCCAGTCTGGCGCGGATGGGAAGATAGGCAAAGGGAATGCAAAATGCCGTGTGCGCGCTGATCAGGTAGGCGTAGCCGTGATAGTCCGTTGCCTGCTTGATCATTGCAAAAAGAATCAGTAGGGCGACCGCTGTGACGATCTCTGGGACAATTAAGGGCTGGTTTACGAGTGCGTAGATTGTTGTCTGTCCTCGGTACGGCCGGGTACGGGTGGTACCAAGAGCCACCATCGTGGCCAGCACGGTTGCGATTACGGAAGCGACCGTCGCAACCACCAGCGACCGGATCGCGGCACTTTGCACGAGCTCGTTATCCCAAGCCTCTCGATACCATCGGAGCGATAATCCCTCCCAGAGCGCAATGTTGTTCCCCTCGTTAAAAGAGTAGACCACCAGTGGCGCGAGCGGCATGTAGAGAGCAAAAAAACAGGCCAATGCCACCAGGGTAAAACCCGGCATTCTCTTTATGACGAAGGCGCCTCTTCTAATGACCATGCCCACCACCGTCTTTTTGGGCTGAACGCACGTAAAAGATGAGAGCGATCATCACGATTGCCAGCAAGGTCAGTGAGAGTGCGGCGCCGAGCGGCCAGTTTCTCCCTTGCCCGAACTGCAGCTCGATCAGATTACCGAGCATCAGGTTTTTTCCACCGCCCAGTACGCGAGGGGTAACGTACGCGCCTAGCGATGGAATGAATACCAGAATGGAGCCGGCAATAACGCCGGGTTTCACCAGCGGCAGGATGATCTTGCGCAGCACGCGCCAGCGCGACGCATAAAGATCGTAGGCTGCCTCGACAAGACGAAAATCAAAACGCTCCATCGAGGCATAAATCGGCAGAATCATTAAAGGGATGTATACGTAGGTCATGCCCAGCAGGATCGCGATGTCGGTAAAAAGCATGTCCAATGGTTGATCAATCGCGCCGACTGCAAGGAGGAATGAATTGATTACCCCGTGGTTTCGGATGATCTCGAGGATGGCGAAGGTCCTGATCAGCAGGTTGGTCCAGAATGGAATCGTGACCAGAAAGAGCCAGATATTGCGCGTTTCGGGCGGCCGGGTCGCTATGAAATAAGCGGTGGGAAAGCCAAGAAGAAATGCCGTCAGGGTGGTGAGGAAAGAAAGACGGACCGACCGCCAGAGAATCGAAAGGTGAGCATCGGCAATGGTGACCGTGTCATCAAAAATATCTTTGTAAAAAGCCACCTGAAACCAGGCCTCTGTTGACCATTTCCATTTGACCCCGCCGTAATCGCCCGGGGTTAAAAAGGAGAACAACACCATGATCAGGAGAGGCCCCGACGCTGCACAGACCAGGACTATCAGCGCAGGGGTGGACAACAACCAGTTGCGTTTGACCTCTTTTTTGTAGGCCAGAGCTTCTAGGTTATCGGTGGCCATGAGCAAGCGTTTCGGGCGAACCGTGACGCTCAGTCCTTAAGGACCTGAATCGCGATGGGGTCGACAGCGATCCCGATGGCAGAGCCAAGATCTCGCTCGGCGCGCTCCCCCGAGGTATTCTGCACGCGGACCACGAAGGGGTCCTCCCGCCCGATATCGATTCGATAATGCGTGTCTGTGCCGATGTAGATGCAGTCGA
>RGTL01000098.1 GCA_010025385.1 Gammaproteobacteria bacterium
TCAATTCCAGATCGAAACCGTCTTTGGTGCCGTCGCGATCCATGCTGGTCAAAAGAATCTCCCCAGCGCCTCGATCCGCAATTTCTTTTGCCCACTCCACGGCATCCAACCCCGATGACGTCCTGCCGCCGTGCGTAAAGACCTCCCAGTGATCGCCACAGCGCTTGGCATCAATCGCAACCACAATACACTGTGCTCCAAAATGCCGACTCGCCGAACTCACCAATTCAGGACGCTGGACCGCGGCGGTATTGATCGAGACTTTATCAGCCCCCGCATGCAGCATGCGGTGAATGTCAGCAACCTCGCGGATTCCCCCGCCCACCGTGAGCGGGATAAACACCTGTGCCGCTACCTGGCTGACCACATCCACCATGGTGTTTCGGGCGCTTGAGCTGGCCGTGATATCCAAAAAAGTGATCTCATCGGCCATCTGCTCGTCGTAACGCTTGGCGACCTCGACCGGATCACCCGCATCTCGAATATCGACAAATTTGACTCCCTTGACGACTCGACCTCCGTCAACGTCGAGACAGGGAATGATTCGGGTCGCAAGGCCCATGATCAGATTCCAGCTGTATGCTCACCCAGCGCGATTTTCTGTCCCGCCTGAAAATCAAGCGTGCCCTCGTAAATCGCCCGACCGGTGATCGCCGCACTGATTCCAGAGTCCTGCACCGCAACCAGCGCCCTGATATCCGACAGATCGCGAATGCCGCCTGAGGCAATCACTGGAATCCTTATCGCCTCTGCAAGCATCGCCGTGGCCTCGACATTGACGCCGCTTAGCATTCCGTCACGGTTGATATCCGTGTAGACAATAGCGCTAACGCCATCCTCTTCAAAATGCTTTGCCGTATCAATGACGTCGTGGCCTGACAATTTTGACCAGCCGTCGGTCGCAATCGACCCATTCTTTGCATCAAGACCGACAATGATATGCCCCGGAAATTCAGCGCAGAGGTCGCTCACAAAATGGGGCTCATTAACCGCACGCGTGCCGATGATCACATACTGTACCCCGGCATCAAGATACGCTTCCACGGTCTCCGTGTCACGAATGCCGCCGCCCACCTGGAGCGGGATGTCAGGAAATGCATTGGCAATCGAACGGATTATTTTCGCGTTCACAGGACGGCCAGCGAACGCGCCGTCCAAATCAACAATATGCAGGCGCTGTGCCCCCTGACTCACCCAGCGCGCTGCCGAGCCCTTTGGGTCATCGTCAAAAAGAGTTTCGTTGGACATATCGCCTTGTCGTAATCGGACGCAGCGACCTTCTTTAATGTCAATTGCTGGAATCAAAAGCATGGTAAATCGAGCACGCGTTACGGCTTATGGTTAAGGTTCACAGTGACACAGGAGCGATTGGACACCGGAAAAGCAATCTTTTACTACAGAGGATTAACGGCCTGAGTTCACTTCAGGGCGGACATTTTATTCAAGAATTGGCATCCCAAGTGAGGAAGTTTGCTAGCAATTGAAGGCCCTGTCGATGACTTTTCTCAGGATGAAACTGCACGGCAAATACGTTTTCTCGCGTGACGGCGCTGGCAAACGATACGCCGTACTCGGTCACTCCAGCAATATCCGCGCTCGCCGAGGCGCTGGCATAAAAACTGTGGACGAAATAAAACCTCGATCGATCCGCAATTTCTCGCCAAAGCGGGTGGTCCGTGGATTGGGTCACCTCATTCCAGCCCATATGAGGGACCTTCAACCCCGGGTCCGCGAGACGATTAGGATCAAATCGGCGCACGTTTCCGGAGATAACGCCTAGCCCGGCGACCCCGCCATCCTCATCACTATGATCAAAAAGAGCCTGCATCCCTACGCATATACCGAGCACCGGTTTCGCTCTGAGGACATCCTGAATAACGTCGACGAGATCCCGACTTCTCACCGCATCAAACCAGGAACCAATCGCTCCCTGGCCGGGCAAGACCACACGATCAGCGGCTCGAATCGTGTTCGCATCGGACGTAATTAGGATCCGCCCAACGGGTGATACTTTTTCAAGCGCCTTGGCGACCGAATGGAGGTTTCCGGTGCCCAGGTCGACAACGGCAATCTGCGGCATTTATCCCTGCAACGATCCTTTGGTGCTGGGTACTGCATCCAGCTGACGCTCGTCTCGTGTCAGCGCCATTCTCAGCGCCCGCCCAAAGGCCTTGAAAACCGTCTCTGCCACGTGATGCGCGTTCTGCCCTCGCAGGTTGTCGATATGAATCGTAATGTGCGCGTGATTACAAAGACCCTGGAAAAATTCGTGGAAAAGATCGAGATCAAAATCACCCACCCGGGCGCGAGGCCAGGTCACGGCAAACTCAAGACCCGGTCGACCCGAGAAGTCAATAACGGCCCGGCTTAAGGCCTCATCAAGCGGCACGTACGCGTGGCCATATCGATTAATGCCCCGCGGTTCACCTAGCGCTTTCGCAAGTGCTTGTCCGAGTACGATGCCTACGTCTTCAACCGTATGGTGCGCGTCTACCTGAAGATCACCCTGGGCTTCGATCGCAAGATCAATCAGTCCATGACGAGCGATTTGCTCGAGCATGTGATCAAAAAAAGGCAGCCCGGTGCTGAGACGGGCCGCTCCAGAGCCGTCAAGATCCAGACTGATTGAAATTTGCGTCTCCCGCGTTTTGCGTTCGACGGATGCTTTACGAGAAGACATGGGCAACGAATTCTGATTGAGGACTAACCGGATGGGCGGCGCATTGTAACAAATCGGCACACGGCCGATGCGCTCGAAAGCTTATTGCAACGCGACTTGCAGCGCGTCTAAAAACAACTGGTTTTCCTCCGGGGTGCTTACCGTCACCCGAAGACAGTCTGCGAGTTGCGGGTGGGTGCCGTGTAGACTCTTTATCAGAACCCCCTGTTGCTTCAAGTTGCTGAAGACCGCTTCCCCACTGCCATCAGCAACTCGAAACAAAAGAAAGTTTGCCGCACTGGGATAAACCGTGACGCCCGCCATTGAGGCAAGCGATGACAGCAACCGTTCTCGGGCCTTTTTGATTTTTTCCGCCTGATGATCAAACCAGTCCAGATGTTGCAGGGCAAACGCGGCGCTTGCCTGAGTCATCACGTTCACGTTGTAAGGCAGTCGGATTTTATTGAGCTCAGATATCAAATTCGGTTCACCCATTAAAAACCCCAGTCGCAAGCCAGCCAGGCCAAGCTTTGAAAGCGTGCGCATGAGCACTACATTCTGATGCGCGCCGACCCGATCCATAAAAGAGGACTCGCTAAACGCGTCATAGGCCTCATCCACCACTACGATTCCCGAGCAGGCGTTTGCGATCTTTTCAATTAGCTCCGGATCGCATGGGTTACCCGTCGGGTTATTGGGCGAAGCGAGAAACACACAGCAGGGATCATGCTCGGCCACGGCACGAAGTAGCGCGTCCTGGTCAATGTTGAATTGCGCATCACGAGGCGTTGCCACGAACGTCGAACCGGTGATGGATGTAATCACCCGATACATTGAAAAACTGGGCTCTGCCGAGATCATGACCCGCTCCGCGCCGCCGACGGCGAGCGCTATCGTCTGAATCAGCTCATCTGAACCGTTCCCGAGCAGCACGCTAAGCGAAGGGGGAATCGAAAACGCCTGGGTGAGTGCGGTCACTACATCGACCGCCTGCCCATCCGGATAACGATTCAGTGCGAGCCCCTTAAGTTCTTCCAGCCACTGGCCTCGCAGCTCATCTCCCCAGACATAGGGATTTTCCATCGCATCCAACTTCACCAAACCTTGCGCTTTTGCGACGGAGTAGGCCTGCAGCGACTGGATGTGGGAATGAATCCAGCGCTTGATTACCCTGTTTTCAGTCATCGGGCGGTTCTCGCCAGGAGGCACCGCGCAGCTCAGCCGATCGGGCGTGGGCTGTTAAACCTTCTGCTCGCGCCAACACACTCGCGATAGACGACATCGCATGCGCACCCGCCTCAGAGCAATCGATGACGCTCGAACGCTTCTGGAAATCGTAGACCCCCAACGGAGAACTGAAACGAGCGGTGCCGGACGTTGGCAGGACATGATTAGGTCCCGCACAGTAATCTCCCAACGACTCCGCGCTGTGGTAACCACAAAAAATCGCGCCAGCGTGCCGAATTCGGGGCAGCCAGTCTTGTGCGGACTCCATCATCAACTCGAGATGTTCGGGAGCAATCCGGTTCGCCACCTCCACAGCTTCTTCGGCCGAATTGACTTCAATCAGTGCGCCATGGTTCTCAAGCGATGCGGTTACGATCCCGGCTCGCTCCAACTGGGGAAGCGCATGATGGATTTGCGCTTCCAGCCGGTCGCCGACGTGCGGGCCGATACAGATGGCGATTGATTGGGCCTGTTCGTCGTGCTCGGCCTGGGCAAAGAGATCCATTGCTACCCAATCGAGCGGCGCGTTTGCATCGCAAACGACGACCACTTCCGAAGGCCCCGCGATCATATCGATGCCCACATCGCCAAAGACCCGTTTTTTGGCGGCAGCCACATAACGATTGCCCGGACCCACGATCTTGTCGACGCGGGGAACGGTTTGCGTTCCGTAAGCGAGTGCGGCGATCGCCTGAGCCCCGCCAATACGGAACATTCTGTCCACACCGGCAAGTTCTGCACAAGCGAGTACCGTATCGCTAATCTCTCCGTTTGGGGTGGGTACGACCATGATGATCTCGCCCACGCCAGCGACTTTCGCCGGGATGGCATTCATCAGCACCGACGACGGATAGGACGCTTTCCCACCCGGCACGTAAATACCGACGCGATCAAGCGGCGTCACCTGCTGACCCAGGCGGGTACCGTCCGATTGAGTGATCTGCCAGGATTCTTCCCTCTGCTGTTCGTGGAATTCACGAATGCGTCTTGCTGCATCACCCAACGCATTTTGGATGGTCGGGTCGATTCGATCTGTCGCTGCTGACCACGTTGCTCTTGGTATCTCTAGCGCTGACGCCTCATCGATTTTTAGCCCATCAAACTCCTGCGTGAGTGACAAAAGCGCCGCATCGCCGCTCGCGCGGACCCCCTGGATGATCGCGCGCACGGTAGAGTCCACCTCACCATCCATCTCACCCGTTCGGTTCAGGAGCGAGGCCAAGCGCTGATCAAAATCAGATGCGTCCGACTTCAATCTTCTGAGAGTTAGCGCCATGAGGGGGTGCCTGAATCCATACATCCGGTTGCGCGGCTGGCGAGGAGCAATCCTTTGCTCACTGTACGGCTCTCAGCTGCGGGAGAGCCGCATCGGCGACCCGTTTAATATCTGCCCCGCACTGAAGCAACTTTTCTTCAATACAGTCATAGCCCCGGTCAAGATGGTATATGCGGTCCACCGTGGTCAGGTCCGATGCAACGAGGCCAGCCAAAACCAGGCCGGCAGATGCCCGAAGATCCGTCGCCATCACCTGGGCACCTCCCAAACGGTCCACGCCACGAACAATCGCCGTGTTGCCATGCAACTCAATATCCGCACCCATCCGATGCAGCTCCTGTACGTGCATGAAGCGGTTTTCAAAAATATGTTCGGTCACCGTTGCACTACCCTCTGCGACACAATTCATGAGCATGAATTGTGCCTGCATATCCGTTGGGAACCCCGGATACGGGGCTGTGCTGATAGGTACGGCTTTGGGTCTTACTCCCATGCTAACCGTCAGCTGATCGTCTCCTAAAGTTATTTCCGCCCCGGCATCGCGCAGTTTGGCCGTCACGGCATCGAGGTGTCGCACGTTCAGATCGTGAAGCGTGATCTCTCCTTTCGTTACGGCGCCAGCCACCATGAACGTACCGGCCTCAATACGATCCGGTATAACGCGATGGTGAGCACCGCCAAGCGACGTTCGCCCGCGAATCTCAATCATGTCCGTTCCCGCTCCCGAAATATCCGCACCCATTGAGGACAGACAGTCGGCAAGATCTACGACTTCTGGTTCGCGCGCCGCATTTTCGAGAATGGTCGTGCCGTCTGCGAGACTTGCCGCCATCATCAGATTTTCAGTGCCGGTGACGGTCACCGTATCAAACACAATACGCGCAGCACGAAGTCGACCTGAGGGCACGACTGCCTTTATATAGCCGCTTTCCACCGACACGCGAGCACCCATTGCCTCAAGCGCTTTCACGTGAAGGTCAACCGGACGCGAGCCAATCGCACAACCGCCGGGTAATGACACCTCGGCCTCGCCGAACCGGGCGAGCAGCGGGCCGAGCACGAGAATTGACGCCCGCATAGTTTTTACGAGCTCATACGGCGCCCTACGGGCATGAACCTGCGCGGCGTTTACCCGCACAACAGACTTTTCATCGACTTCTATCTGTACCCCTAACCGTCCCAATAGCTCCAGGGTAGTCGTGACGTCGCGCAGATGCGGGACGTTTGCGACAAGAAGATCCTTTTCGGTCAGCAACGAACTCATAAGGACCGGCAGCGCGGCATTTTTCGACCCGCCGATCCGGACGTGGCCACGCAAAGGCCGTCCGCCTCTGATAAGTAGACTCTCCAAGTGCTTGGTCCGGGTTATGGGAACGGATAATCCACACGCAAATCCGTGCAGGATCCAAATTTTAACTGATTAACAAAAAAAGGCGCCAAAAAGGCGCCTTCTCGGTATCGGGATCATCAATGGATCAGGCTGACACCTGTCCCTCTAATTTCTTTTTTAACTCACCGTTTTGATACATCTCCATCATGATATCGCTTCCCCCAACAAATTCGCCATCTACATACAGCTGCGGAATGGTTGGCCAGTTTGAATAGTCCTTAATGCCCTGACGGATTTCATCGTCCATCAGTACGTCGGCGGTCTCAAATTCTGCGCCCAGCGCCTGCAGGATCTGCACCGCCCGTCCTGAAAACCCGCACTGGGGAAAGTCCCGGTTTCCTTTCATGAATAGCATCACACGATTACTTTCGACTTTCTCTTTGATCTTCTGCTTGGTATCCATTTTTTGTCCCTTCGTTAATGTGACGTCAAATTGAGGGGTGGCCCGCCCTGTAACGACGATGGTCTACCGCTCTTTGATTTCTAAAGCAGTCATCCGATGCCCTGCTAACTCACTGAACGGCTTTTTCCTCCGGCGTGAGGGTTCGCATCGACAACGCGTGAATTTGGGATTTCATTCGGTCCCCCAGCGCGCCGTAGACCATTTGATGCTGCTG
>RGTL01000099.1 GCA_010025385.1 Gammaproteobacteria bacterium
GTCTTCGCGACACGATGGCAATCGGTACCGCCGGGTTCACCGCGGCAATCGCGATGATTCGACTTGAGGAAAATGGTCAGGCGCCCGGACACGGCCCGATGTTGGTTACAGGAGCGACTGGCGGTGTGGGCAGTATTGCGATCGATATGCTTGCTGCAAAAGGCTTCAACGTCGTGGCGCTAACCGGCAAATCGGATCAGCATGACTACTTAAGAGCGCTCGGCGCATCGGATTTTCTGGATCGAAATGAACTCGAGATGGGTGGTCGACCGCTGGAAAAGGGTCTTTGGGGAGGTGCCGTGGATAACGTCGGCGGCGATACGCTCGGATGGCTAACCCGTACGGTGCAGCCTTGGGGAAATGTTGCCTCTATCGGCAACGCCAGCGGGATCAAGCTCGAAACGACGGTGATGCCGTTCATCCTCCGTGGCGTATCGCTTTTGGGAATTAACTCCATCGAGATGCCGACTCGCTTGCGTCATCGTGCATGGCAAAGACTGGGCGATGACTTAAAGCCTGCGCATCTTGACTTGATCGCGCCGCGCACGATCGACTTTGAAGATTTGCCCAATGCGTTCGACGCGTATCTTACCGGCTCGGTCGTGGGGCGCACGGTGGTTAGGATCGCGAGTTGACCGACTACGATGAAGTTCACCCGCGCGACACCGCGCGCGAGATTTATCGTTACTGGCTAACGCTGAGCACCCGCTGGGGCGATAACGATGTCTATGGACATGTCAACAATGCGGTCTACTTTACGTACATCGATTCTGTGGTGAATCAGTTTCTCATTGAGGGGAAGGCGCTCGATATTCATAACGGAGAGGTGATTGGCCTGGTGGTCTCATCTGAGTGCCAGTTTTTCAAGCCGCTGGCTTACCCAGGGGAAGTAAACTGTGGGTTGCGGGTGCAACGAATCGGAACCACCAGTGTGACTTACGATGTGGGTCTTTACGCGGCAGGAGATGCCACTCCGGCTGCGGTGGGAGGATTTACGCATGTTTATGTCGATCGGCTTGACAGGCGTCCGCAGCCCGTGCCGACCGCCCTGCGACGGGCGCTGGCGTCTTTGATCTAACTCAAAACCATTTTTATGTACCAGAAAAATCTTAGTGGTTCGGCGTTTTGGCGATCGCCCAATAAAGCGGTCACCCTGCTGGGCATGTCGGGCGCCGGCAAGACCTCGCTCGCCTCGAGATTGTCGCCTCGCACCTGGTTTCATTATTCCGGCGATTATCGGATCGGCACCCGATATCTTGACGAGCCGATTCTCGATAACGTTAAACGGGAGGCGATGAAATCGCCGTTTCTTGCGGACCTGCTGCGGACGGACTCCATTTACCTTTGTCATAACATTACCGTCGACAACCTGCGGCCAATGTCGGCGTTTCTGGGCATGATTGGCGACCCGGCATTGGGTGGCCTGTCTGTGGAGGAATTCAAACGTCGGCAGGCGCTACACCGTGATGCAGAGATCCGGGCCATGCTGGATGTGCGGGACTTTATTGGCAAAGCGCGGGAGATTTACGGATATCCTCATTTCATAAACGACGCCGGCGGCAGTCTGTGTGAGCTGGATGAGCCGGGCGTTTTGGAACAGTTAGCCGAGGATACGCTGATCGTGTATCTGAAACCCTCCGAGGCGATGCTTGAGCGGATCATTGAGCGATCGATGGCTGATCCTAAGCCGATGTACTACCAGAGCGATTTTCTCGATCGTGTGTTGCCGCTATATCTTGCTGAAGTCGGAATGTCCCGTCCGGAGGAGATTGTCCCTAATGATCTTTTCCGCTGGATTTTTCCAAAGCTCGTTGATCATCGTCTGCCACGCTATGAGGCCATTGCTGAAGAATATGGGATTGTGCTGCCGGCAGACCGGATAGATGATATTCACGGAGAGTCTGAATTCATCGAATGGATCTGTGAGGCTTTGGGCTAGGCATGCCTATCGTTGCCAATTCCGGCTTGCCGAGTTTTGAGCGATTTCGTCGAGAGGGCGGGGACGTTCTGACTCGTGATCGCGCCGAGTCGCAGGATATTAGAGAGCTGCACATCGGGCTGATGAATAACATGCCCGACGCGGCTCTAGAGGCGACCGAGCGGCAATTTCTCCGTCTTATCGGCGGGTGTAATCGAATCGCCCAGTTTTACGTCTACCCGTTTTCGCCGGCCTCCGTCGCGCGTGGCCCTGAAGCGCGGGCGCATATTGATGCGTTCTATCATGACTTCGACCAGCTCAAGACCGAGGGTCTCGATGCGTTAATTGTTACCGGGGCCAATCCGGTTTGCGAGGAATTGTCGGACGAGGCCTTCTGGCAACCTATGTGCGAAACGTTGGATTGGGCAAGAGAAAATGTGACCTCTACGCTATGCGCCTGTCTTGCAACACATGGCGCCTTTCAGCATTTTCATGGCGTGCGTCGGCAGCCTTTGCCGGAAAAGCGTTGGGGCGTGTATCCCCACCGGGTAGTCATGGAGCATCCTCTGGTGCGCGGTATCAACACGCGTTTTGATGTGCCCCATTCGCGCTGGAACGATATCTCCGCCTCAACCATGCGCAGCCAATCACAGCAGGTGCTGGTAGAAAGTGAGGAGGCAGGTGTTCATCTTGCGGCAAGCGAGGACGGTATCCGCTTTGTTTATTTCCAGGGCCACCCGGAGTACGACAGCTTCACGCTACTAAAAGAATACAAGCGCGAAGTGAACCGTTATCTTGCGGCGGAGATAGAAGACTATCCGCCGTTCCCGGCGAACTACTTCATGGCGGATATGAAAGACCGGCTCGACGCATTTCGTGCGAAAGCGCAGGAAGCGCGCAGTGGCGGAATCGATTGCCCGCCTTTTCCTGAAGCCGAGATTGTCGTCGACAATACATGGGGCGATACCGGCAAGATCATTTTTAATAATTGGTTGGGCGCCATTTATCAGTTAACGAATCGGGATCGAAGGCAGCCCTTCATGCCCGGGGTAGATCCGAATGATCCATTGGCGTCGATTTTCTAGTCAGCTCGGAAGGCAATCTGCGAAAAATATACGCTTTTCTTTGGGCAAAGCCGCGTCGTTTTTGCTATCATCCTCCACGCGCCGATTTGATTGTCAGCTTGCAGGCGCTTTATAAATTTGCTAAAGCGCGTGCTGTCTGTGAGGCCCCGCTCTAGCGCAAGCTGACGCGGGGTTTTTTGTGGCCGACGCCTGTCAATGGGCCCGATGAAAACCGCGCTCTCAGTGATCAGGAGACAGCTATGCCAACTAATCTGCTTCAAGAGATGCTCGCCGAGCGTGAGTGGTTGCTTGCCGATGGCGCCACCGGAACCAATTATTTTGCAATGGGCCTGCAGTCGGGTGACGCCCCGGAGTTGTGGAACGTCGATCATCCGGACCGAGTGGCATTACTGCATCAGCAGTTTGTTGATGCGGGCGCCGATATCATCCTAACTAACAGTTTCGGTGGGTCTGCTTATCGACTCAAACTGCACCAGGCCGATAAGCGGGTCCGGGAGTTGAATCGAGCCGCCGCCCAAGTGGCTCGAGGGGTTGCCGACGCAGCCGGACGATCGGTGATTGTGGCGGGCTCGGTAGGCCCGACGGGCGAGATTCTGGAACCGGTGGGCGCATTGTCTGCCCAAGATGCAGCGGCGGCGTTTGCCGAGCAAGCCAAGGCGCTGGCCGAGGGGGGTGCCGATGTCATCTGGCTTGAGACCATGTCCTCCAAAGAGGAGCTCCAGGCAGCCGGTGCGGGCGCGGCTGAAGCAGGGTTGCCTATTGTCGCGACGATGACATTCGACACCAACGGCAGCACGATGATGGGCGTGCCTCCGGCCCAGCTCGTCGATATCTATCGTGAGACCGTACCGCGACTCAGCGCCTATGGTGCCAATTGTGGGGTGGGAGCTGCCGATTTAATCGGCACTATTCTCGCCATGCACGATAAGGCCGATACCAGGGATGTTCTGGTAGCCAAAGGGAACTGCGGGATCCCCCAGTTTATCGATGGCGAGATCCAGTACAGCGGTACGCCTGACCTGATGGCGGAGTATGCTCGACTGGCCAGGGACACCGGCGTGCGAATCATTGGCGGCTGCTGTGGGACGACGCCTGCGCATCTGGCGGCCATGCGCGAGGCGCTCGAGAATCACACGCCCCGATCGCAACCCGATATTGATCAAATTGTTGAGAGGCTTGGCCCGGTTACGGCTGGAACCCGACAGGCGTGTAGTCACGATCATACTCAAACCCCCGACGAGCCACGTCGCAGTCGAGGAGGGCGTCGCCGTCGCGCATGAAACCCATGCGAACCCGGGATTTGGTGCTATCCTGACACCATGAGACATGCATTTATCATGGACCCGCTGGATCGGGTCAAGGCGCATAAAGATACGACCTATTTTTTGATGCTCGCTGCTCGAGCACGTGGTCACGAGGTCTTTTACATTGATCCGGGCGCGTTGTTTTTAAGACACAACGCCGTTTTTGCGATGGCGAGTCAGGTAGAGGTTCTCGCTGACATAAAGCGGCCTTTTGAGGTGAAAGACACACAAACGCTTGCGCTGGAGTCAATGGACGTGGTGTGGATTCGTCAGGATCCTCCTTTCGATCGACGGTATTTGTATGTCACGCTGATTCTGGACTACCTGCCGAGCCAGGTTCAGGTAATTAATCGCCCGTCGACCATCCGTGACTGGAACGAGAAACTTGCTGCGCTTCGTTATCCAGAGTTGACGCCGCGCACCCTGGTCTCCCGAAGCGAGGTCGAGATCGAAGCGTTTTTGCAGGATCAGGATCGCATCACGGTAAAACCGGTAGACGGTCATGGAGGGAAAGGTATTATTTTTCTCGAGAAAAATACTCCTCAAGAGCAGCGCAAGCAGCAGCTTTCTGACGCCACTCATCAGGAGCGGCATTGGGTGATTGCCCAGGAGTATTTGCCGGCAGCCCGCGAGGGTGACAAGCGAATTCTTTTGCTGGATGGCCAGCCGTTGGGCGCCATTCTGCGGGTCCATGCCGAGGGTGTTGAGCTAAACAACCTCGATCAGGGCGGGAGTGCCCAACCCAGCGAATTAACCGAGCGCGATAAGCAGATTTGCGCCCTTATGCAGCAGGATCTGGTGGATCACGGCGTGCGTTTTGCCGGAATTGATGTGATTGGTGGGATGTTGATTGAGGTGAATATTACTAGCCCAACGGGCCTTCAGGAGATGAGTCGATTTGATCGACGCGATCATCATCTTCGCATCATTGAGACGTTGGAAGGCTGAGCGTCATTCTCCGGCAGCAACGCCCTCGCGTCTAGGGTCAACACCTGCCGTCAACGAGCCATCTGGCTGGCGCCGAATAATATGAAGGCCGCTATTCATCTCCCGATCCCGAACCTCATGGCCGAGCGCTTCTAGAGACAATCGAAGGGCGTCTGAGTCGAGCCCACGTTCGAGTTCCGTCGCACCGTTACGGTTGCAGAAATGGGCCTGTTCGACCGCCTGCTGCGGACTCATTTGCCAGTCCAAAATACTGACGAGCGTTTTCGCGACATAGCAGATGATTCGACTGCCGCCTGGCGAACCCGCCACCAGCACGGGCCTGCCGTCGCCATCAAACACAATAGTGGGTGCCATGGAGCTTCGCGGTCGCTTGCCTCCCTCCACACGATTTGCGATGAATTGGCCATCGACCTCGCTTTTGAACGAGAAATCGGTCATCTCGTTATTTAGGAGAAAACCCTCGGCCATGAGGCCACTGCCGAAGCCCGATTCGATCGTGGTGGTCATGGATACGATATTGCCCTCCTTGTCCACGATACTGAGGTGGCTGGTTCCGGCTGCCTCAGGCTGACTCATTGGCGCGAGGGCGAGCGACGCCCCTGGCGGCATACCCGCTTCGGCCTTACCCATGCTTCGATCCGTCTTGATCAGGGCGCGGCGCTGTTCAAGATAGCCCGCATCTAGCAAGCCGTCGGTGGGGATCGACACAAAATCAGCGTCGGCCATGTAGCGTGCCCGATCCGCATAGGCGAGTCGTGACGCCTCGGCGATGAGATGAATGCCTTCTGCTTGCGGGCCGATCGCTTTCAGATTGAAACCATCAAGCAGCCCAAGGATTTGTCCTACCGTCAGGGCGCCGGAACTCGGCGGTCCCATACCGCAGACGGAGTTCTCGCGGTAGCGCGCGCAGACCGGAGGTCGGATGATGGTTTCATATTCAGAAAGATCCTCTACGCTCATGAGTGACGGAAGCGTGCTGGCGTCTTTCAGCGTCTGGAGGATGGCCTGACCGATGGGACCACGGTAGAGGACGTCGGCACCGTCGTTCGCAATCTGTTTGAGTGCTTTCGAAAATGCCGGATTGGTTAGCCAGTAACCTGCCGGTAACGGCGCATCGTCGGAGGTAAAGAAATACGCCCGCGTAGTGGGCGAGCGCCGGAGTAAGGGTTGCGCTCCGGCGATGGATTGGGCAAGACGCGGGCTGACCTTGAACCCACCCTCCGCAAGATCAATCGCGGGACTGATCAGACTGGCCCATGGTTTTTGGCCGAGGCGCCGGTGGGCGGTCTCAAGCAGGTGTAAGGTGCCTGGCACACCGACCGCGCGGGCGCTTGCCCGGGCCTCTTGCCATTTCAGAAGTTTGCCTGACGCGTCCCGGAAATAGTCACCGTCTGCAGCCACGGGCGCGGTCTCTCGCCCGTCGAATGTGAGTAGCTCTTGGTTTTTGCTGTCCCAATAGAGCAAAAATGCACCGCCACCAATACCGGAGGATTGTGGTTCAACGAGGTTAAGTACAAATTGCGCAGCGATGGCCGCATCCATTGCGTTCCCGCCGTCTTTCAGGATAGCGGTGGCGGCGTCCGTAGCCAGCGGATGTGCAGTGACGGCCATGTAGAGCTGCGTAGTGATCTCGGGCTTGGGTTGCCAGCCGGTGGCCGGTTCTGGTGCCGCTGCAGATGTCCCGAAAGCGACGGCAGGGGCCCAAAGTCCCCCAACCGAAAACACAAATGGAATAAAAAGCCCACGGCGAAAGGATCCAAGGAACGGAAGATGCAAACGTTTCATGCAGTTTCTCTTTTTTCTGAATGAGGTTCGGCAGTTGACGGCAGGCGAGACAGATGAGTGGATGAGAGCCGATCGTGCCAGGCGGCACGCTCTCGGTTCGT
>RGTL01000100.1 GCA_010025385.1 Gammaproteobacteria bacterium
GGAACATACGTCGAATTTGATCCAACGGATTACCTTGCCGACAACATCGTTGCCGATCAAGCCAACCAGCCACAAGAAAAACTTTCACAACGAGGTTGGTAAACCACCCAGCCCCCGCTACCTTAGAGGGGGAACCAACAAGTGCCAGAGGAGGCGCAACCACAATGCACGACAACAATGACAACTGCTGGACGCTCTTTGAAGAGGTCATCCACGCAGGCGTAGATCGAGTCATCCTGTACGGACCCCCCGGGACCGGCAAGACGTTCACCGCTCTACACTGCAACAAGCTGCGAGCGGCCCTCCCATCCCGTTACCTCCAACGCTCTCCAGGTTGATGGGGTCGCCTGGAATACGCTCGCGCCGGATGAGTCCAGAATGTTGGTGAGCAGATGGGGATCGCGGGACTCCGGCTCATTTAGAAGCTCAATACATCCACCAACCCCTAGCAGCAGAAAAAGTTCCGGCACATGTATGTCAAACGAGATAGTTGTGATGGCGGCCCACACATCAGACGCATCGAGCTTTAGTAGCTGCTGCATTCCAGAAAGGAGATTCGCAGCGGAGGCATGGCTGATGGCGACTCCTTTTGGATTGCCCGTTGATCCTGAGGTGAAGCAAATGTAGGCCGTATCGTTGGGATTTGGCCCAAAAGATTGAACATCCCCACCTGGTGAAGATTCCAGACCCCAGTTAAATTGACGGCGGTTTTTAAAGCAAGATCGATCCTGAACATTCGGGCTGAGCAGAACAACGCTCACCGAAGCCTGGTCCAGCATGAATTCAATTCGCGAGTCCGGAAAAGACGCATCGATGGGAACATAGCAAGCTCCGACGCTAAGCACTCCGACAAGCGCGGGGATCAGTCTGAGATCTCGCTCAAGGCAAACGCCTATGCGGTCACCACGGCGCACGCCTTGTGCAATCAGATTTTCTCCGATCCGACTACTCAACTGCTTAAGCGCTTGGTAGCTAAGTTCTTCACTTCCACGTCTTACCGCGATGCTGCTAGGCGGTGTCTCAGAAAAACCCGCGTTAACCCAATCCCAAAGCGTTGTCCGATCTGACGGAACCGCGCTCTTCTCGACCGCACTATCGAGGATGAATTGCTGCTCCTGTTGTCCGAGCGACGGGAAGGACCGGGCGATGCTATTGCCCTCTTCCAGATGACTAAGCACAAGATTAGAAAAATGCGCTCTGAACATCTCCACCCGTGCGTCTGAGAGTAGATCTGAATTGAACTCGAAGCTGCCGTGAAGCTCCGACTCGTATTCGTCGAACAGCAGACTTAAATCAAATTTGGCTGACGGGCTTGCCGTATCCAGCATCTGCGCATCGATCCCGTCGAATGAAAGGATCTGCGTGTCCTTTCGCTGAAGGGAAAAAAAAGTCTGGAAGAGAGGCGATAGGCCCAGATTTCGCTTCGGCTGTACTTCGGAGACCACTTGCTCGAAGGGAACCTCTTCATTTGCGAGCGCTTCAATCACGGTGGTTCGGACGCTGGCTAACAGCTCGACAAAAGACGCTTTTTCTAAATCGATCCGAAGGACCAACGTGTTTGCAAAAAACCCGACAAGCTTCTCGAACTCTTGGCGTAAACGCGACCTTACCGGCGTTCCAATTGTGAGGTCTCGAGTACCTGAAACCTGCGAGAGCATGACCGCAAAGTTTGCAAGAAGGAACATAAAGACAGTGCAGCGCTGCGCCCTGCAGTAGCTTCGAATTCTGTCGGTTACCTCTTCAGGAAAAGTAAATTCCAATCGGCCGCCCCGAAACGTCTGTACGGTCGAACGCTGACCGATAAGCGGCAGTTCGAGCGGAGGGGGCAGATTTGCCAACTTCTGCTTCCAATACGCCAACTGGTTTCTTACGGCGGTCTTACCAAGACGGGCACGCTGCCACTGCGCATAATCGCCAAACGATCGCTCAAGATCCGGCAAGTCAGCGGAGGTATTCTTCAACCGGGCGTTATAAAGAGCGGTCAACTCTCTGAAGATTATCGGCACCGACCAGCCATCACACACTATGTGGTGTAGGTTGACAAGGAGAACGTAGCGATCATCAGCGAACTTCACGAGACCTGCCCGAAACAGTCCGCCCTCGCTAAGTACGAAATGATGACCCGCGTTTGTCGCCAGGACTTCTCGCACTCTCTGATCTTTTTGTGCATCCGTTAGATGAGTTAAGTCCTCCTCCCAAAACCCCCGCCAAGGTTGACTTACGTCCACCGTAACTACCCCGGAATCGCTCACCAGACGACTTCTCAAGACCAAGTGACGATCTGTCAGCGCCTCTAAGGCCTCGATCAAGGCCTCGCGACTCAAGCTTCCGGTTAGTTTGACTGCGCCGGGGATTGTGTAAGCGGAAGCCGACTCTTCCAGTTGATCCAGAAACCAAAGCCGCTCTTGAGAGAGCGACGGTAGCCAGAGCCTCGGGGAGATCTCCCGCGGCCGGCAGCTCTCTTCCGGTTTACTTACGCTGGCCTCGTCACACAACTGATCCCAATGAGCGCGTGTCTGTGGCGCCAACTGTTTTATCGACAATTGCTCCTGCCAGGCGTCGGATACTGCTTGATTAATCCCACTGTGGTCGTGGAACCGTATATCGCCAATCATTCGTGATTCCGCTTTAACGCCGTCCGTCATTCGGGATTTCGAATCGCCATAAAGATCCAGCATTGAGGAGGAAAAGCCTATGCCGATCTCGTCGCATAGACGGCGCAACTCCTTCTCGGGGTCGGAAACCAAGGACTCGAAGCTAATCGCACTTTGCCGGTCCTCAGGCACCTCTCGGAGAGTGGCCGCGATATTTTGATGGCTTCGGAGCCAGATCAGCTCTGCAAGCCTTTTTGTCTTGAAAGAGTGGTCGTGGCGAAAGAAGATCTGATCCAGTCTCGCCTTCACAAAAGAATTAATCATTCCGCACGGGTGGCGGTAGAGGTGAATATAGAAAGGCTGCTCAAAACCACTCTCAATTCGCGATAGCGCTGACATATCTAGGGCGTAGGACGGCGTCTTATCTACCAACACCTTTGGCTTTACGAGTCGCTGAAGCTCTCCAAAAACCCAATGCGTAGAACGGTTTTCCCTGATCGTGGCGTCGACCCAGGTCTGTGCTTGCTCTTGGTCCCAGTGGTTTAACTCCATCAACGCCCGAGTGAGTCCTTCGAGATAAAAGCCTAACGCACCCTCAAACGCGTCCTGCCTCTGCGCCATTGATTGGAACCGAATCAATTCCAACTCAGGTGGAGAAAACAACTCCGGATGCCCGCCAAGCAACACACGCAATAAAGTGGAGCCGGATCGCGGGGGCGACAGAACAAAAATCGCCCTCGGATTCTTCTTTTCCAAAATCTCAAACTGGAAGTTTGCTTGCTTGAGAATCCGATCAAACGTGACAATGTCTGATTGCAGATCAGACGTACCAGTTGAAGACTCAGGAGTTACAACAGAATACTCAGTTTCAAGATATTGAATGTAATCTCCCAAGCGAGTGTGCTCAAATATGCCAGCTACATAAATTACTTCCTTAAGGGCGTCTTGTAGCTTGTTTACTGCCATTGCTGCGCGGACTGAGTCCCCACCCAGCTCAAAAAAATCGGATTGCGCACCTAGATTCCCAATCCCCAAAATGTCGGACCAAATGCCGCTCACTAACTTGCCTATTTCTGAGGTTTCTGGAGGCAACACTGAGCGACTCGGAAGATTCGCGGAGTTGGCGGAAGTTTCAACGTGGGCGAAAGGGCTCGGAAGCTCCTTACGGTCAATTTTTCCGTTAATGGTGAGCGGGAACCTCTTAAGGGGAATAAACCTCGACGGCGTCATGTACTTGGGTAAGCGAGCAAGCAAACGACCCCGCAACTGATCAGGATCAACCGAATACCCGGCACGGACAACGTAATAAGCGACCAGGCCCGGAATACTTTGTTCATCTTCATAGAGCTGTACGAGTGACTGCTCTACACCAAGGTCATCGTTAATTGCAGCCTCGACTTCACCCGGTTCAATCCGATACCCATGGATCTTTATTTGGTGATCTGCCCGACCGCAGTACTCCAGATCAGCCTCGGATGCCCAGCGCGCTAGATCCCCCGATCGATAGACTCGTCCTGAAAGACCCAGTTGCTCCAGGGCCGGAAAGTCACTGGCCTCCGGAAATTTCTCCGCCGTCAGCGCGGGTCGATTGAGATATCCCTTAGCGACCCCCGCGCCCGTCACCACGATCTCCCCTACGGCGCCGGGCATTACCGGATACATGTCTGCGTCGACCAGAATGATGCCTAAGTCCGATAGCGGGCGACCAATCCTGCTTTTTCGCGACCCTTCGATGTCTTCTTTATCTAGGACTCGGAGCGTGGTGTGCACGGTGGTCTCTGTGATGCCATACATATTCACGAGAGTTGGGTTTTTTAAACCTCGTTTGGCAGCCCACGGTCTTAATGTCGACAAATCCAGCGACTCTCCGCCAAAAATCACCCACTTAAGCGAATCCTGTCCCGACGCTAACTCGGATTCCGCGGCGAATCGCAGAAAAGCAGACGGCGTCTGGTTGAGGACCGAGACGTTTTTCTCGCAAACCAATTCATAGAACCTTCTGGGGTCTCGGGATACCGCCCAGGGCACAACGATGAGGGTACCTCCCGTCAGTAGCGCTCCAAAAATCTCCCAGACCGAAAAATCGAAAGCTGGCGAGTGGAATAATGTCCATGTATCGGCGGGACCAAACCCGAATTGACCCTGAGTGCAATCCAGTAATCTCAGGACATTGGAGTGAGCGACACGCACCCCTTTTGGCCGCCCCGTGGAGCCAGAGGTGTAGATAATGTATGCAACAGTCTCCGCATCTGATGTGATCGCTGCGAGATCCGAAGAGCCCCCACGCTCTGTCACGTCGATCTGATCAATCGATGAGTTGATTACTCCCAGGCGACCTGCGTCTTGGGATGTAACTACGGCTCTGGCGCCGCAATCCTCGAGGATCAGTCCAATTCGCTCAGAAGCGCTGTCTGGATCCAGGGGAACATAGGCGCCTCCTGTCTTTAGGACCGCCATGATTGCGACTACCCAATCGGCGGATCGAGGAAGGAATATGCCGATTGGATCGCCCGCTTTTTCAACATAGCGAGAAATACGGCCCGCGAGCTCTGTAGCACGAGCATACAGCTCGCGATACGTGGCCGCGCTTTGCTCAAATTGAACCGCCTCCTTATCAGGAAATTGTTGAGCCGTCCTTTCAAACCGCTGCCAGAGGGTTTCATCTATTACGAACTCTGATGAGGGCTTAGCGTGAGGAGTTTGAAACCCCCCTGCAGGACGACTTACTCCGTCGATCGTCAATCCGTTGCCATCAAGCAACTCCTCAAGTACTCCTGAGAATTGCTGAAGCAATCGATCGATCGAGCCGGGTTCAAAGAGCTCGCTCGCCCCTCGCATCTTTACCTCGAAAGATCCTTCAACCTCCTCTACGGACATGATTAGATCCACTACCGCATTGAGGTTCTCCGTGGGGAGAGGTGTAATCTTTACCTGCCCGAGCGAGGCCTCGCCGAGAGGCGCATTTTGAAACGCGAAAAGACTCTGGAAAGGATTCTTCTCAGAGCCTCGCCGCTCCCAATTTGCGCTCTTGAGAATCTCATCCAGGGGCAGGTGCGAATGTTCGAAAGCGGCAAGAAACGAGTCTTTGACATAGTCGACCAACTTCGTACTGTGACTATCGACCGGCACGTTCAACCGCAATGGAATCGTGTTTAGAAACAGTCCGATGAGCGGCTCAAGAGCCGGGTGGGGTCTCGCAGAAACAGGAATCCCAATGATCTGATCCAATGAGCCGGTCAGTCGGATTAGCAGCAGGTGGAACGCGGTCAGAAAAAACATGAACGGGGTCCAGCCTTCTTTTCGGCAACGCTGAGTTATATCGGAGGATAACCCTGCAGGCACTGTATAAAAGCGCGTTACCCCTCTGAAGCCGGAGACTCCCGAGCGAATCAGGTCGTGTGGAAGCTCCATCGGCGGGGGTGGCGCAGCGAGGCAGTTTTTCCAGAACTCCCGTGCCTTGATGGCCTCACTTGACTGCAACCAATCCTGCTGCCAAATCGCAAAGTCCGCATACTGGATCGAGAGCGGGGATTGTTCACTGTGTTTCCCTTGATCCGCTTCAAGGTAGAAGCGAGCAAGCTCCTCTACAAGAATTCCGATACTCCACCCGTCGCAAATAATGTGATGGATTGTTAGGCAGAAAACATGTTTTTTATCCCCTATTGCGAATAAACGCACTCGAAAGAGAGGGCTCGA
Source organism: Gammaproteobacteria bacterium (assembly GCA_010025385.1). GTDB lineage: Bacteria > Pseudomonadota > Gammaproteobacteria > Arenicellales > UBA868 > UBA868. The sequence goes on from RGTL01000100.1 coordinate 6,291, forward strand.
TCCCGAAAGAGAAAATGGAAATGACGCCTCGCGACGAATTTCCTGCTCGAGACTCAACCTCCCGAGAGACTCTGACTCGATTACTAATCTCTGCGCGCTAAGGATCTTCTGGATGGGGCCGGTATCATCCGTAGCGAAGGTGGTCCGCAATATCTCATGCCTGTCGATTAAGCGGTTAAAGGCTTCCTCAAGCGCGGGGAGATTCAGATTCCCCTCTAACTCGGCTTAATTTCCGGCCGCCCGAAAAGGGACGCCAAAGGAAGATCAACTGAAAATTCCAAGCGTGCGCTGGCGATAAACTGAGTCAAGATCAGGGAATTTCCCCCAATCTCAAAGAAGTTGTCCGTGATCCCGATCGGAGTAATGCCAAGCAACCCTTCCCATAATCGGATTAACTGTCGCTCGGTGAATGTAGTCGGCGGTTCGATCGGACCGAGATGAGCCGGCCGGTCATACTGACGGGTTATCACCTCGGGCGTCGAAGTGGTACTCGCGGCGTCTACCCACCGATGAACGCGCTCTCCTAGGTCGGTTGTAGAAACCAGCACCCGATACAGATCCGGCTGATCCATGATTCTGTTAAAGACTTCTATACCCTCTTCATCAGTTAACTCGTTAGCTTGCGACGCCCCCGAAGCAGGTGCCACGGTTGCGGAAACCTCGTCACGCCATCCCTCCCAGTTAATACAAATCCAGCGAGGATTAAGCTCAGTCGATCGATCACCAGCATACTCATCAAGCACGGCATTTGCAGAAGCGTAAGACGAGAAACCCAACCCCCCAAGAACGGGGGAAAGAGAGGAGCATAGAACGACGAAAT